>CALHBZ010000174.1 GCA_937930605.1 Streptococcus oralis | reverse complement strand
GATAACAAATTTTTTTCTATTTTTCATCTTCTTCCTCCCAAAATAGTTGGTCTAACGTTTTACCTAAGCATCTGCAAATGGACTGGCAAAGGGAAAGACTAGGATTATATTTCCCTGCTTCTATCAAGCCGATAGTCTGCCTCGTAACACCCACAGCTTCTGCCAAATCACCTTGTGTCATATCAAGCTCCACACGAGCTAGTTTTAACTTTAAATTTTTAGCCACTGGCATCCTCCTTCTATTTTTCTAAAAGTTGCGCTCTTTTCAAAATTATTATACCATATATCTAACTTAATGCAATATATAAATGTCATTTTGTAATGTTTTATTAACAAAAATACTCTCTATCCTCTTACATGATAGAGAGTATTCGTTCTTTTTTGATACTTAGCTAAGCTCCTCTTCAAAGGAAAGAAGTCTAGGTCACAAATCCTTTTGGTAATAGTATCTTTTCCCTGTGTAGGGATAGTCTTGCAAGGTAAAAACTTCCTTGTAGCCATGGCTTAGATAAAAATCTGGCGCTTGAAACTGGTAAATATTCACAAAAGCAAAACGACAATTTCGATTCTTGGCTTCATTTTCTGCTTGTTGCAGTAGTTTAGAACCAATTCCTTGTCCTCGTAGCTCCTCTTTCACAAACAGATATTCGATTTCCAACCAATTTCCAAAAGTCTCTGCTACCAAGCCCGCCAAGAGATTGCCCTTTTCGTCTTCGACATAAAGGTTAAGCGGCTTACTTTCAGCCTCTTCTCTTTTTGAACGATTATAAGCACGAATTTGATTCCCAATTTCTTGCGCTTTCTCGGGCTCCTTATTGTCCAATCTAATGTACATCCCTGTCTCCTTTGATTTTAGGGTAAAATGCCTCAATAATATCTCTAATGAGTAAAAATACTAAAAATATTATAGATTTTTTTGTCTATCAAACAAATTCCACCCTCCTTATGATGATAGTTATTCAATCAACTCAACTCGTAAGGCTTCTATGAGATATCTTAAGAATACCACATATTTAATCAGTTGAGAAGAGACAAACATAAATATTTTATTCACCTGATGATTTCAAATCAATTACCATGCATTTTTCTACTTCCAAGGAAAGAGAGAAGACAGATTTCTTTGGTTTGTATAGAAGAGAATTTGCTTGCTCTAAATCAAATATTTAAAATAAAGCTTACGTCACTAATGCTCTTGAATTCCCTGTCCTGAGTTACATTAAAAGTAATCAGCAAACATTACAAATATGAAAGAAGTGAGTTTTTAGATATTAAAACTTCAAAAATTTAAATCTAATATGGTCATCGTTTTCAATGCCAAGAAAAAGAGAAGCAAGGTGATTCTCCCTCGAGTTTAGTTATGAATCACTCACTTCCACTGTCATTGAAATCTAAAAACAAGTAGTCTGTCATAGAACTACTTGCTTTACTTTTAAATCAAAGGTTAGATATTACTTTTATCTTTTTTATCTGAAGATTTGTCCGTAGTTTTATCTTTAGACTTTGGAGAATTATTGCGGACAATTTTGTCATATCCTTCTGTATAGTCAATCAATTCAGTTGCTAGAGTACGATAATCTTCTTGAGAAATGAGCCAGTTGCCATCCTTGTCCTTGGTTAATTTGATTTCTGTATCAAAATCCCCAGTAGTAAAAGGTGTATGAGCTAGATTTGGATCTACGTCGCTATAGATAGTGAAATCTTTCTTGAAAAGGTGTTCGAAAATCCAGTAAGAGATTAATGTTTGATAACGCTTGATGTCAACATCTGAACCGGATTGGTTGTACTTACCTAAGTTGTCAATGCCTCCAATTAGAGTCGTAAGAACTTCCCTTGTAGATGAAGACAATCCCTTAGAGTGCAACTTTTTAGAATTAAAAGTAACAGTTGCTGTATTACCGGATTCATCTACCTTCACATCTTTAACTGAATAAGAACCAATATCTTGGTATAATCTACGTCTCATTTTCAAGAAACCTGAAATGGTTTCTTCTGGTGTTTCTACAGGAAAATCTTTGTGCCATTGTACTGAGTAGGTAGATGCAGGCGAAAGACCTTCTTCTTTAATTTTTTCACTTGTTTGCACTGCAAACACTGCCTCAGTCCATTTTTCATAGGTTTCACCATAAATCTTCTTGAATCGGGCAGAGTCACTAGTAAGCATTGAATCTAAGAGAATTTCAGCATCTTTTGTAACTTTCTCTTTAACTTCTGCTGCTTCATCCTTCTTCTCAACTTGTTCTGTTTTCTCCTTGTTATCAGAAGAAGCCTCAGATGATTGATTAGAAAATACAGAACATGCACCCAAAACAACTGTTGAAAGTGCTAAGATACTTAGTAACTTAATCTTTTTCATGTTTCACCTCATTATGAAAATTTACTCTTGGAGACCACCTACAGGTAGAGTTACTTAGAAAAACACCGGGTTCATCTAACGGAGAATGGGGGATTCGAACCCCCGCGCCGGTTACCCGACCTAACGATTTAGCAAACCGTCCTCTTCAGCCTCTTGAGTAATTCTCCAAAAACACACTAAAATAAATAGGATACAAGAAAGGATACAATTTTAAAAAATCACACTGTATTCCTGTTCAAAATGGAGCCGGTGGGAGTCGAACCCACGTCCAAACATCTGCCAACATATTTGTCTACAACCATAGGTTATGTATTGTTTTAACAGTTCCTCGACACATAACTCAAGCCTAGGAACTGCGAGTCTATCAATCTCTTATCAAACCACTAGACAAGGCTTGATCGTATCTCGCTAATCATAAGACCTGTCATTGAACACGAGCAATCCAAATCAGGTCACGCCTGCTGGTTTTTAGGCAGCTAGAGCGTAAGAAGTGTTATTTTTTGCAGTTATATTTAACTGAGCGTTTACGTCGCCACACGGGTTGCAAAATATGCCTCATAATGCCTGTCGAATCCGTAACGACCCCAAGATTATAGAACTATTATAACCTATCTTCATAAAAAATGCAAAATCAAGCCAATTCTTTAGAAAAGATACATTTTCAAAGCATCTGATAGGGCTTGATAACCTGCTACACTTAGATGGAGACCATCTGTTGTATAGGCTGATTTAAGTTGTCCCTCTGTATCTGTCAAACTACCATAAATCGGTACAAAATCTACTTGCATATAGGCGGAGGCTAGAGCCTCATAGGCCTGATTCCATTTTCTAATCTTTTCATTGGTACGAATATAGACTGTCTGCTTGTATTCTTCTCCTTCATTGACCGGCAGAATCGAAAGGAGCTTTATTTGTGACAGTGGATAATCTCGGTTAAGCGATTGAATCACACCTTCAAGATTATCCAAAGCATCATTCATGGGAATATCTTTTCCGATATCGTTTGTCCCAATTAGGAGAATAATTTGATCGACAGCATCACCATAAAGATGGGCATCAAGGTTATCTAGTAACAGTCCTGTCTGGTAGCCTCGGATGCCACGATTGACGATCGTTTTTGCAGTCCCGAGTAACTCTTGGAAAGGGTAGTATTCTACAATCGAATCGCCGATAAAGATGATATCTGGCTCTAGGACAGAGATTTGATTCAATTCACGATACTTGGTTTGAATTTTTGCCTGCTCTTTTAGGAGCCAATTTTCTAATAACTGTACTGCCACCTTATCCCTCTTTCTCTAACCAATTTTCTAGGACTTGATAGACGCCCCCTTGGCTGTTAGCTGGAGCTAGGGCAGTTGCAACTGCCTTGGCCTCATCATCAGCATTTCCCATAGCATAGGCAATTCCAGCCATCTCCAACATCTCAACATCATTTTCGCTATCACCAAAAGCCATGATTTGTTCCGATTTCAAATTCCAGCGCTTGAGCAATTCTTCCAATCCTGCAGCCTTGTGAACACCAGCCTGCAGGATATCAATACAGCCATAACCGCTAGAAACAGCTCTTACACGACCATCAAATAAATCATTGATTTCCTGCAAAACTGAACTAGAACGTTCTTCACCAACGACCATGCTCATCTTTAGCACTCCACCAAAGAGGTCTGAGTTTAGCTCATCCACAAAATTGGTCCTTTGGTAAAGTTTTTCAATCATCTCTGGAGTCATAAATTTTTCAAGGTCTGTAAAAACAGTTCCTTTTTTGACAAAACTCCCATTCATACTGGTGACGACGAACTGATCTCTACACTCTCTTCCTTTAAAATGAAGGAGAGCCTTGTCAACCATAGCATCATCCCAGGTCTGAGCCTGAAGTAAGGTATCGTACTCAAATATCCGAGCACCGTTAGCAACAATCAGGACTACTCGACTCGCCAAATGTTTAAGCAATTGTCTCATCCGATGGACTTCATTTCCTGTCGCAATGACAAAACGGATACCTCGTTCATCTAATTGGTCTAAAATCTTTTCTAAACGTGGCAAGTCCAGCTGGCCTCTTGGATCCAGCAAGGTCCCATCCATATCTGTTGCAATCAATTTAATCATACAATCTAACCTTTTCTCTTTCAAGGGGTGCATCTTAAATCCTAGTATAATTTCTTTTATTATACCACACAGATAATATGAAACATAATACCAAAAAATTAAGAGAGAGTTTTTAATGCTATCGAAGAATTTAAAGTGTATTTTTTTCGACATTTCTTAATATATTTAGTTACCAATAAATTTTTTAGTTCATCCAAAGTTACTCCGTGGTCTATATAACTACCCCAATAAAATCTAACTATTCTTTTGGGACATACCTGTGAGTATTGAGAATTAACTTCACCAACCACTAGTCTAAACTCCCTTTGAGTTTCATACTCTTCTCCTTTTGCAAATAATAGTTTATTTGGGTTTACTAAAATATCATTTTTATTGAAAGGATATTCCTTTGATTTATAGTACTTTACAATCCCAGATTTAATTCCTTTTATCTTTTGAATTCCTCTACATAGAACATCAAAAGGAATCCAAACCCAAGGTCTTAGCCTTCCTAAATCATCCAATGCGATCGAACCTTTTTCATTGGATGTATCCAATAAAGAATCTATAAATGTCTGAGATAAATTTCCTTCTGGAGTTATATCTGACTCATAAACTGTAACAAAGCATGAAATACGCCATGTAGCAGCATCAGGATTCACTAACTTAATAGTTAGTTCGTCAAAATCATAAATCGGTTTCCCCTTTGGGTTAAAGGATTTAATTTTAAATCTAGATGGGTAAATAACAACATCAGATTTATGTTCAATTAAAGATGGAACACATTCACCCTCTATTTTCTGACGCACCTTTTCCTCTGAATAAATATCCAATTCATCTAGAAAATTTACCATTATAAAACTTAAATTTCGATCTTTTTGATTTAAATATCGGATACCTACAGGTGAAAAAATTGTATAATCTTGTCGCACATAGATTGGATTCCGATTTTGTAAAAATGCTACTCTTGAGGCACTTCCTTCTTCCGCCTGTTGAGCTATCGAGCCATTTTCTCCGAACCATTTATAATCTTGAAAAAATACATTTCCTTTTATTAATTCCTGAAAATGCGCTTTCCCATTTGAAGATTTAAAATCTGAGAACTTTAAAAAACCAACAATCTGACTCATAGATTAACTCCCTATAAGTTTCTTCCAATTATACTACAGTTAGGGGGTACCTACCACTTCAACCCTACATGTTCATTCATTTCTTTATAGGCTGTGTCAATTCGTTCCTTGGTCGCCTCATCCAACTTGTCACGGTTACTGCCTCCCTCGATGAAATCCTCCAAGATATAGGTCTGATAGAGGAAGAGAGGATAGCCTTCTGGGGAGTATGTCCCTTTCGGAGTTCGATTAACCCACGTAGGATGCGCTTTGGCAGTTTCAATCCTTGTTTTTCCATCTTTTTTCTTAATGGTCACATCCATGAGAACACCGCGCTCTGTCCACTTGGCATTTTCCTCATCTTGCATGGTTTCAATGCGCTGGTTTGAGAGGAAATTTCCCATGGAATAGATAATGAGTTTTTTGTCACCATCTTTTTCAACCGTTTCGGCAGGTTCAACGACGTGAGGATGCCCTCCAAAGATAATATCAGCTCCCCAGTCCACCATCTTGTGGTACAGTGTCTTCTGTTCTTCCGTTGGTTCCAGCTGGTACTCAATTCCCATCTGAGGCATCACAACAGTGATATCCGCTTCTTTCTCTGCACGCTCGATTTCCGCCTTCATCTTTTCTTCGTCTAAGTCAGAAAGATAGCGATTATAGTCCTCTTGAGAAATATACTGCTCAATGCCATTAAAGCCATAGGAATAGGCCAAAAGAGCTACCTTGATACCATTGACTTCCTTGATAACAAGGGGAGACTCGTCCCGTGGTTCCTTTGTGTAAACTCCGATAGGCGTCATCCCTGCCTTTTCAATAGCTTGAGCCGTTGAGACCACTCCCTCTATCTGAGAATCTAGGATGTGATTGTGGGCCAAGTCTAGAACTTGATAGCCTGCATCCTTGATCGCATCCATCACCTCACCAGGTGCATTAAAAAGAGGATAACCTGCCAAATAGTGGTCCTTGTTCACAGTTCCTTCAAAGTCACCAATTACCAAATCCGCTTGTTTGAGCCATGGCTTCACATACTCAAAATTTTCGTGGAAATCATAGGTCCCACCTTCTTTTAGAGCTGTTCGGTAGATAGGGATATGATAGAGAAGGTCACCATTTGCCATGATACGGGCTGTCTTTTCATCAGAATCATTTTCCTTGAATTGACTAGAAGTACTTGCAGAATCAACTGGATTCGTTCCCTTGTTGCCTTGTACTGCTCGAACTAACAAGTTCAGCCCCATGGACAAGGCAACTGCCAGCAACAACACTGTAATAAACTGGGCATTTGTCCAAGATTTATATCTCCTAAAGAAACTAATACTAGCCTTCAACAATCCATAAAGAGGACCATGAGGCCGTCTATTTTGTCGCTTTTCCATCTTTATTCCCCCCTTGCTTTTACTGCAAGTCTTTTCTTTTATTATACCACAGACAAAAGGGGAATAGCGTTTATTATATTATTTTTTAGGAACTTCTACGACTTTCTTTCTAACCTATTTTGTGTTATCATGTAGAGGTAATGAAAGGAGAGAAAATGTCTGCTATAGAACGTATTACAAAAGCTGCTCATTTGATTGATATGAAAGATATTATCCGCGAGGGGAATCCGACTCTTCGCGCAGTTGCTGAGGAGGTCACTTTCCCACTATCTGATCAGGAAATCATCCTAGGTGAAAAAATGATGCAATTCCTCAAACATTCTCAGGATCCCGTTATGGCTGAGAAAATGGGACTCCGTGGTGGTGTTGGACTTGCCGCTCCTCAGTTAGATATCTCAAAACGCGTTATCGCTGTTTTAGTGCCAAATATTGTGGAAGAAGGTGAAACTCCACAGGAAGCCTACGATTTACAAGCCATTATGTACAATCCAAAAATCGTCTCTCACTCTGTTCAGGACGCTGCTCTTGGCGAAGGAGAAGGTTGCCTATCTGTTGACCGTAACGTGCCAGGCTACGTTGTCCGCCATGCCCGCGTCACTGTCGATTACTTTGACAAGGACGGCGAAAAACATCGTATCAAGCTCAAAGGCTACAACTCCATCGTTGTCCAACATGAAATTGATCATCTAAACGGAATCATGTTTTACGATCGTATCAATGAGAAAGATCCGTTTGCTGTTAAAGATGGTTTACTAATTCTGGAATAAAGAAAATCCCGTTGCAATGTACTGCCCCCAAAAAGTTAGACAGAAGAATCTTACTTTTGTGGTGCGGTACATTGAACGGAGTTTTTTTCTTATGCTCCCCACGCAATCAAGAGATACATGAGGCTAGAACCAAACATATCTGCTAGAGCATGCATGAGGAAAAATGGCAAGAGATTTTTGAATTTATACTTGTATAAGAAGTAATAGAATAAGCCATAAACGACACCAATAACCAGTGCCCACACCAGTCCTTGATAAGTGTGAAAAGAAATCCGAATGATGGTAGAATAAAGCAAAACCCACCACTTGTGCTTTTCTTTCACTGAAGTCAATAATCCTAGAAAGAAAAACTCTTCATAGAAGCCATTTAGCAAGGCATAGGCAATTGCCATCGGACTAAGCGCTAGGAATTTCCGTATAATTTCCATGGGATTTATGTGGGCAAAAAGAGCTGGATTTAAGTAATTGTATTCACCAGTTAGTGTCGTCACCAAGTCTCCAAACAATCCCACAATGGCAAATATAAAAGGAACCCAAAAGAGAAGGGACCAGGTCCAACGAATGGGAAGTTGTTTGAAGTCATAATTTCGAATCAAAAGGTAAAGAAAGGTCAAGGTCAGAAGTATCACTTGCAAGGTGAAGTTGCTCGAATAGCCTACTCCCTCGCCGACAGTATTACTTACCGTATCCATTGTAGTTGACAGATCTGTCGGAAACATACTTGCTAAAAAGAGCTCCGTTGAACGAATGATAAACTGGCCAAACATTAGAACTGTAATAATCAGAATATCAAACCATCTCAAGTAGCGCAGGGGCTTAGTTGGGTGAATGCTTTGTAAAATTTTCATATCTCCTCCTTCTAGCAGTTAAAGATTGGTTTATTGTAAGAAAAGAAACTTAAAATTTTATAAAATTCCACTCCCATTCCTTATCCGCAATCAGTATTTCGATAGGATATTCAAACCAACCACTTTTTACGAGTAACTCGTTTCTCATTCAACCTTCCGTTTATTTTCTAGCAACAAATCTTTCAAAGAAATGATAGTGACTGCAAGCAAAATCATGGCCATACCAACAAAATCAATCGCATAGAATTGCTCCTTCATAATCAGAAAGGCAAAGAAAACAGCTGAGATTGGCTCTATAGAAGCCAATAAACTAGACTTAACAGGTCCTATTAGACTGGCTCCTTTTAAGAAAGCTGTGTAGGCAAAGACCGTTCCAATGATGATAATGCCAGCAAATGCAAAGAGAAAATCCAAACTGGTCGGTATACTGGCCCGCAAAACTCCTGTGAAAGGAAGAGCCACCACACCAGAAATAACCATGCCCACACCAATCACCAAGATACTCCCCCATTTCTTAATCAAAGCAATGGGAAGGATGATATAGAGGGCATAGGTCAAGGCAGAAAAGAGTCCCCAGAAAAGACCAGCAGGTGTGACCGACAACTGGTCAAGTTCCCCATGCGTTGCAATAAGAAAAGTTCCTCCAATTGCTAAACCAATTGAAATAATCTCTGCCAGAGTCGGTGCTACCTTGTCCTTGATACAGGTATAAATCAAGATCCCAACAGGACATACATACTGGAGAACCGTCGCCGTTCCAGCATTGGTCTCCTGAATGGCAGAAAGATAGGCAAACTGGTTTAAGAAAAGTCCAAACAAGGCAAATAACAAGAGAGAGAAAAGGTTTTTTCTGTCTTTTAAAAAAGCAAGGAGTTTATCCTTTGCGGTCGCATAAGTTAAAAATACCAGGACCAATCCTGCAATAATGAGCCGCAGATTGGTCAAGACTAGAGCGGAAATTCCGTGTGCCATCAGGTATTGGCCACTAGTTCCAGACAAGCCCCAAGCAATGCCTGCAACTACTGTAAAGAGAGTTCCTTTTACGGTTTTTGACATTCTTCCCCTCTACCTTTCACTACGAATCATATCCATGACTTGGTTTCGATCAACTATCCACTGAGCGCGTTCATCCTTCTCATACGTTCGATTGGATAAAAAGATAGCAGCTTCCTGTTTCTTTCGATTCCACATGATGAAGGTACCCGTATAGCCCGTATGGTCAAGCCAGGCTCCTTCTAGATTCCAGGCTAGCGAACGCTCCTTATCATCTAAGAGAGAAAAATTTCGGCTTAAGTTTTCAGCAAAATCGTCTTTCAAGTAATGTTCTAGAAAGATTTGCAAATCCTTAATAGTTGAAAATAAACCTGCACTTCCAGCATGTTTTCCCAAAAGACGAGCTTTGGGATCGTGAATACTGCCTGCCTCTACTCCCCTCACTGTCGGTACAGCAAGCTCAACAGGGCCAAACATGGTTTCCTTCATCCCCCATGGGTTCAAAACTTGTTCTTTTATAATCTGATTCAAGTCTTGTTCAAAGATTTTTTCCAAAAGAAAGCCCAAGAGTAAAAAATGAACATCCGAGTATAGAAAAGTAGGCTGATCACGTCTATTCAGATGAAACATGGCTTCTCTTAATTCCTCAGCACCTAACTGGTCCCTATTGGGAATAAAGGGGTCCAAGTCTGTTGCGTGGGTCAAGAGTTGACGAATAGAAATATCTGGGTAATCACATTCAGGAAAAAAATCCGTCACTGGTCGATCAATATCTAATTTGCCTTGCTGCCACAAGAAGGTAAAGACTGTCCCTACTCCCACGACCTTACTCACACTGGCCAGGTCGTAGACCAGCCCTAACTCTGTTTTTAATCCTTTCTCAGGATTACTCAAGCCTAGGTAAGATTCTCTCCATTCTCCGTCCTTAAAATACGCAAAAGAGGCCCCGGGATAGACCCCTGCCTCGATTTGTTCTTCTATTTTTCTTAGAATTTTTGTCCACTTCATGCTTCTTCAAACCACAATTCGATGTTATTGGTATCTTTACCAAGGAAGAATTTTTCAGACTTTGGAATAAAATAGTCTGTGCCTTCAAATTTCTGACGAAGACTAGTTAAATCTAGATCCTTTACCAAAAATTTCAGCATAGACAAGTCCCAAGTAACATTGTTTTCAACAGCCAAATCTGGCCCTTGCCCTTGAGTAAATGTGATAACTGTGCCCACTTTTTCAGGAGCAAGTATACTCTCCGTCCCCTCAGGTAAGCGCACCTCCATAGAAATCTCAAATTGACTCAAATATCTTATACTTGTATTTGAAGAAAATTCAGGAACAGTTTCCAGTGGAACCAAATCTTTAATATGATTTTCCGCATGAACAAGAATCACATCCTGTTCAGGAGAAACAATCTCAAAAGCATAACCACGACTTCCTTTAAATAGGCGAGGAAGAGACTTCATCTGTGAAAGAAGACCCTCGATTTCAGATGGATCCTTCACCTTGACGACTAGTCTGGCTAGTTTTTTTAGCCCTTCAACTTTCCGAGTACGCATACTTGGAGCCTCTTCCAGTATCAACTTTTCAACACCTGTTTGGTCACCAAGTGAGAGGAAGGCTGATTCTTCTAATAAGGGCTTCATCCCTAAGGTTTCAATATAAAATCGTTCATTTAATTTTCGGTTATTGACCTTCAAAGTCGGAATAATTTGTATCATTTGATTTCCATTCATAACTTCCTCCAACTCTCTTTATTTTAAAGGATTTTAAGATTTTTTACAAGCTATTCCACTTAAATTCCAGAATTTTTTACAAAAATTTCCGGTAAAAAAACTGGGGTTCCCCAGTTTCATTTCTTATAGGTAAAGTAGTTTGAATAGTGCTACTGCTGCAATACCTGCTGCAATTGGAGCTACAACTGGAACCCATGCATACCACCATTTTGAATCACCCTTGTGTTGACCAAGAACTGATTTTGGAAGGAGTTCGTGAAGAAGACGTGGTCCAAAGTCACGAGCTGGGTTCAAACCAGGTCCAGTAGGTCCACCAAGTGAAGTTACCAAGGCCATCACTAGGAAACCAAGTGCCAAGTGTGCAACTGAGATCCCAGCAGCTGTATGTGGAGCTACTTGAGCTTTCACTGCCAATTCACTTAAATCAACAGTTTGTCCAGCTTGAGTAGCCATTTGTTTCATGTATTGAAGAACCTCAGCACCGAAGAAGTTTTTAGTCAAACCAAGTGCTGCAAAGAAAAGAACAAATGAACCTACAAACTCATTGAGGAAGCCGTTAACAGTAGCTGCAAAACGTGATTCTTTTGTACCGTGGTCGATGCTTGAAATTGTTGAGAAGGTACCCAAGATATTGTTTGGGTTTTCTGTTTTCAAGTAGTAAGGACGGTGAGTCGCTACAACCAAAGCTTGACCGAAGATTGCTCCCAAAACTTGCGCTAGAATGTAAAATGGTACTTGATCCCAAGAGAAAAGTCCGCTAACAGCAAGTCCAAGAGTGAAAGCTGGGTTGATGTGGTTACCAGAAACGTTACCGAACATCAAGGCTGGGATCATAACCCCCATACCATAACCAACAGCGATAACGAGCCAGCCACTTTGGTGACCTTTCGTACCTTTAAGTTCAACGTTAGCAACTGCACCATTACCAAGAATGATCAAAATAGCAGTTCCCAAGAATTCTGTGGCATATTTAATAGCCCATGTAAAATCCATTTGATAGATTCTCCTTAAATTTTTTTAGACAATCCTTATTCTATCAATTTTTAGGCCTTTTAGCAATATCTTTTCTAAAAGAATCTATGGAAAACGCTTTATTTAATCTATGTTTAAGAAAAGGATAAAAGAAGTCAAACTCCTTTCATCCTTTTCATTAATCTTGACGTTGACCAAAGTCTGCAATCATCTGCTCCATCTCTTGACGGCTTGGAGTTGTTAGCATATAAAGGTAATCCCCTTGTAGCTCTGCAAAAGCTGCTGGCATAATTTTTTTGACCTTGAATTGTTGGCTATACTTAGTAAGCAAGTCTTCTTCTGAATACACATAGTTGACATTGGCACGACGTGAAGTTGCCAAGCAATACTGGGGCTCAAACTCTGATCTTGGAAACTCTTCTCCTGCTACAATAGCCGCATAACCACGATAGAGGTCCAAGGAGTGAGCAAAGTTATAAACATCAATGGTAAAGCCACCCGCAGGACGGTTATTGTACTCAATGGCGATATAGTCGTCCCCTTCACGGAAGAACTCAATATGGAAAAAACGTTCTTTCATACCAAATTCCTTGACAATGGCCTCACCATACTTGCGCAGTTTGGGATCCATATCCTTGAGGACATAGTAGGAATTGTCCATCTTATAAATCATCAGATCAAGTGGTGTATAGGCATAGTCAAAAGTTGTTGAGAAGACAATCTGACCATCCTTATCCACTAGTCCATCAAAGGTACAGATTTCGCTGGAAGTGACAAATTTCTCAAAGAAATAAACGGTTGAACGGTCCCATTCTTGCTTGAAGTGATTGATATCGTCTTCTGTCTCAAGCTTAAAGGTGGCTGCTGCTCCCACTCCATTATCAGGTTTAGCAATCATTGGTAGGCCAATCGTCTCAACTGCTTGGTCGACATCTGCTTCTGTCTGGATAACAGCTCCAGGTACCACAGGGACACCTGCTTTTTTGAAAAGTTTCTTCATCTCAGACTTAAACTTGGTTTTTTTGAGATCCTCTGGTTTGGCACCAAAGACATTGAATTGTTCTCTAAGTGTTGCGTCCAACTCAAGCCAGTATTCATTGTGGGACTCAATGCGGTCGATAGGACCATGCTTGTAGAAAAGAAAAGCTACTGCACGCTTGACTTCATCTATATTCTCAAGATTGTCTACACGGAAATACTCGGTCAGGCTATTACGCAAAGGCTCATCCAGTTGCTCGTAAGGTTCTTGACCAATCCCCAAGACTGTGATACCTTTATTGGCTAGTTCAATAGTAAACTGTTGAAAATTTTGTGGATAGTAGGGAGAAATAACAAGGTAATTCATAGGCAACTCCTTTTATAGATACAGGTGTCCAAGAAAATAGGGCATTTGTTTACGCCACCATTCCCAGTCATGGGCGACATCGTGTCCCCATTCCGCAAACCAGGCTGGAATTTGTTTCTGGTCAAAGGCTTCTTTGAGCTTGTAGAAGGATGGCAGACCATCTTGTTCCCAAGCACCAAGACCCGTACAGACGACAATCTCCGCCTGACGGTAACGATCGATAAACCAGCCGTCATTCTGATTCCAAATATAATCTACTGGCGAGTTCTGGTAAATAGCATCATCATTGTAGTAATCACCGACAAAGAAACGTGCGTCGTAAACACCACTGAGAGCAATCACCTTGGTAAAGACATCCGGATGCTGGAGGAAGAAATTGAGTGCATGGTAGGCTCCCATCGAGCAACCTGTCGTCATCATACCGTCAAACCAACCTGTCTTATGCTTGATAAAAGGAATGGCCTCCTCAATCACATAGCGTTCGTAGGCACGGTGCATCTCTGCTTGGTCATGACCATTTTTCCAAGTGGCCAACCAGCTCTCACTGTCAACACTGGATAGGGTAAAGAACTGAACACGACCTTCTTCGATAAAGGAAGCACAGGCATCAATCATGCCAAAATCATAGTATTCATTGTGACTGCCACCAGATGAAGCAAAAACCACGACTGGAATCCCAGCGTGTCCATAACGGTTGAGATACATTTCACGGTTGAGGTGGCCACTCCAGTGGCTAAGATGTTCAATATGCATTGGCTTTCTCCTTTCCTAACTTACCATTTCTCTGCAAAAAAACGGAGACAGTCTGGTAAATTTTCCGACCAAGGGATCTCACTATGGATAGCACCAGACTGAACTTTTAAAACAAGATTATCCAAGTCTACTCCTCCTGCAATCAAATCATGGTAATAGCGAAGTGATGAGTCGATATAGGCTTGCTTGATATTGCCAGCCATCAAGGTCTTGTCCGTATCATCTGCTTCTTCCGTTCCAACATAGATGAAAATACGCTGATCAGGCGACAGTTTCTTGCGCTCGATGTAGCGATTAAAGGCCTCTTGATGAAGCCAGTTAGCAGATGAAAAAACACCTAGACAACCAATTCGGTCTTGGTACTCTAATCCGATAAACTGGGTAATATTGCCTCCTAGCGACGAACCAATCATAGCCGTATGCTGCCGATCAGCTTTGGTTCGGTAGGTCTCATCGATAAAAGGCTTGACCACCTCCATGACAAACTCAGCATACTCCACGCCCTTACCGCCAAACTGCTGGCCTGGGATAGGAGATTCTTGGAACTTCCAAGCCGCATACTCATTCATCCGTCCCATTCCGTCATTATCAATAGCAACAACAATCATGCGACTGATGTCTGGATTTCGTTTAATAGCTGGGATTATCTTCCAAGAGTGTCCGATATAGGATTCCTTGCTGTAAAAGACATTTTGCCCATCGTGAAAATAAACAACAGGGTAAAAACGGTCTGTGTCTTTCTCGTAGTCCTTGGGCAGAAGAACACGCACACGACGCTCCTTTCCTGTATAAGGAACTTTGAGTTTGTGTTCTTTCATTTTTAAATAAAAGTAGGAATGATTCATTGTCAGAAAACTCTCTATATTCAAAATTTTATCTTATTATACCATAAAAATAGAAAAAAAGTCAGTAATTGTCCACTTTAAGGATAAATAACCAACTTTTCTCATTTAATATTCTAAATTCTTCTGGTTTTTCTGATTAGAGGAGATTATCAATTAACTCATCGACAGCGTCTTTTTCAGCTTGAGGTGTAATCTCAGTAATCACGATACCAGCCACTGCTCGCTCAACCAAACCTTCAACATCCATCCGTTTTTCATACTGCTCAGCATTCTCTATCTTAGGATTGGTCTTAGGGCGATCAGGCGCAAAAATCGTACAGCAGTCCTCAAAAGGCTGGATAGAAATTTCAAAGGTATCAATTTCCTGAGCGATGTCAATGATTTCCAACTTGTCCATAGTAACCACAGGGCGAATGATAGGAGTGTTGGTCACAGCGTTGATAGCCTGCATGCTTTCCAAAGTCTGGCTTGCCACCTGACCAAGACTTTCCCCATTGATAATGACCAGACCCTTTCTCACTTCACGGATACGGTCGGTAATCCGCATCATAAAACGACGCGTCAAGGTCATGAGGTAGGCTTCTGGCGCCTTGGCCTTGATTTCCTCTTGAATCTCAGTGAAAGGCACCTCAATAAACTGGATATTACCCCCAAACTTGGTCAATTTACGAGTCAAGTCCTGCGCTTTCTTGAGGGCACCGGGACTAGTATATGGTGGACTAGCAAAGTGAACAGCCTCAATATCTACTCCACGTTTCAAAGCAAGATAACCTGCTACAGGTGAATCAATGCCACCTGACAACATGAGCATCCCCTTACCAGAAGTTCCCACTGGCAAACCACCTGCTCCGCGAATAGTTTCATAAGAAAGATAAGCCGCTTCCTCACGAATCTCCACTTGAAGTGTGATATCAGGATTCTTCATTTGGGCTTGAATAGTAGGAATTACGTCGAAAACAGCTCCACCGAGAGTTTGGTTGAGTTCACGACTATCCAACTCAAAGTTGTGGTCGCTACGTCTACTAGAGATTTTAAAGGTCATGCCTTGCTTGTAGATGTCTTTCATAATCTCTTGAACGGCAGCTTTGAGAGTTTCAACAGACTTTTCTACTTTGTAAACTGGAGAAAAGTTTTGAATCCCAAAGACTTGTTTGAGAGATTCTGCTACTGCTGTATAATCCGCTCCGTTAAGATATGCATGGGCACGGTCGCGATCAGCGGTTACCTTGACTTGAGGATAGATGGACAAAACGTCCGAAATATTATTACGAAGTTTATTGATGAAACGCATCCGGTTTTTACCCTTGGTTGACAACTCTCCGTAGCGAATCATAATTTCTGAATACTGCATGAATGCTCCTATCTTACTTTTCTAGTTTGATTGTAAATTAATTTTAGCTTGGTCAAGAACTGCTCAACCTGACTCATATCATTTTCAAGGTCTAGACTTAGGCGCACAGCTAACTGGGCCTTATCTTTGTCCACTCCCATGGCAATCAAGGTGCCTGCAGGTTTTCCAGCCTTGGACGAACAAGCAGAGGTTGTGGAAATGAAAATATCATAGTCTTCAAAGGCGTGAACGATGACTTCTCCACGAACACCCTTAATCCCAAAAGTCAGGATATGAGGGGCAAAGTCTTCCTCATCTGAAAAGACAAAAATGTCTGGATAGTTCAGAAGGGCTTGGCGAATGACTGATTTCATCTGGCTTGTCTTACTAGTAAAGAGATCTAGCTTTTCCATAGCCAAACGGAGAGCCTTGGCTGTCGCTGCAATCCCTGCAACATTTTCGGTTGTCGAACGATAGTCGCGCTCCTGACCTCCACCAGTTAATAGCGGTGTAATCTTCTTGCCAGACTTGATATAGACAAAGCCAACACCCCTGACACCATGGAACTTATGACTCGAAAAGGTCGCAAAATTCACTCGTTCTGTCAGATACTTTTCAGTTGGAATTTTAGCAAGTGCTTGAACTGCATCAACGTGAAAGGAAATGGTTGGTTTATCAGTTAAAAGTTCTGAAATAGCTTGAATAGGCTGGATAGAGCCGATTTCATTGTTTACTGCCATGACCGAAACGAGGGTCGTATCTGATCGAATCAAACTTGCTAGGGCCTCAACATCTACAAATCCCTTCTCATCAACTGGGGCAAAATCCACCTCAAAACCTTGATTTTTCAGCCAGAGGGCTGACTCCTTGACTGCTGGATGCTCAATAGCTGATACGATGATGTGCTTGCCAAACTGGGCTTTTTCAAAGGCCACACCCTTGATGACCCAGTTATCCCCTTCTGTCCCACCAGAGGTAAAGAAGATTTCATCACTCTTCTTTCCAATCAAATCTGCAATCTGCTGACGGGAAGCATCTAAAACTCGTGTTGCCTGGTCTCCCAAACGATGGAGGCTGGATGGGTTTCCTAGAATTTTCGAAGCGACCTGCATATAGGTCTCTAGAGCTTCGGGATAAGGTTTGGTTGTCGCCGAATTATCAAAGTAGATCATGTTTTCTCACGCTTTCTAAAATCACTCCCTCTATTGTATCACGAAAAGAGACCTGCGACAAGAAAGGGCAATTCCTCTTTTTTTAAGATTTTTTTAAAGAAATGAGGTATAATAAATCATAATCAAAGGAGAGTATCATGTCGAACTATCGTAGAACTTCAAAACCAAAAACTGAACACATCAAAAAGGGATTTACGGTCTTTCAAAAAACGATTGCTACCATCGGTAGTATCCTTGGTCTGATCACCGCTACTATCACTATTATGAACGCTTTGGATAAAAATAAAAAAGAGGAGCCAACCACTCCTCAACAAACGACAGTCATTAGAGAAATTCAAAAAGAGGCTCCTACAGATACAAATAGCCCTACGCAAAAACAAACTCCAAACCAAGATGTACCTCAAAAAGAAGAAACCCAACCTTCTAGTAGTAAAGAGGAGAAAACAAAAGAGGACGGTACAAGCAAAATTGAACAAAAAGACACTTCCTCATCAAATGGCCCAACAAGTGAGACTGGGACGACTGCAAGTAATGGTGGTTCCTAAATTCAATATTTACCAGCTCCTAGAGTTGGTTTTTTCGTATCATAGAAAAACTCAGAAACAAATGTTCCTGAGTTTTTTGTAGTTATTTAGGATAAATGATTTTACAAAAATCATCTGTCCAAAGGAATTTTATCGTTTAGTTTCTCTTTCGGTTTCTGATGAAAGCAGCTGAGAAAATTAAACCTAAACCACCTAACAAAGCTAGAGCAGTTGAGTTTTGTTCCCCTGTAGCAGGAAGTTGTCCCTTCTCTTCAACAGCAGCTGGTTGCGGTTTTGGCTGCTCTTCTTGGTTGTTAGATGCAGAAGGATTTACATTCTCATCAACAGCTGGAGGAGTATCATTGCTTGCTGCCTTATAGACGATAGCGTAAGCGGTCAAGTCTGCTGTTGTAAATTCAAGTTTATCATCTTGGATAATGTAAGCGAGTTCTTGCAAGTTCTTGCTTGGAGTAATAGCATAAAGTGCCTCCACTTCCCCTGAAACTGGCAATCTAACAAGAAGATTACCGTTTGATTTAACCACTTGTCCTTTTTGGTTCTTAAGTTGAAGGTTATATACATCATACTTCTTACCGGACAAATTCTTGTTAGTCTCTGAATTACTTTCTACTTGATCAACATCCGCTAGTTCCTGACTTTTTCCGATAATTTCAATATTTCCGGTCTTATCTACTACTGCTTTCAACGGATCCACTGTAGGTGCCGCTTCTGTTCCTACCGTACCTAGTGGACCTGTGTACTCTGGAAGTTCCACTGTAGGTGCCGCTTCTGTTCCTACCGTTCCTAGTGGACCTGTGTACTCTGGAAGTTCCACTGTAGGTGGTGCTTCTGTTCCTGCCGTGCCTAGTGGACCTGTGTACTCTGGAAGCTCCACTGTAGGTGCCGCTTCTGTTCCTACCGTTCCTAGTGGACCTGTGTACTCTGGAAGTTCCACCGTAGGTGGTGCTTCTGTTCCTGCCGTGCCTAGTGGGCCTGTATATTCAGGAACTTCAAGAACTGGAGGTTGCTCTTCACCTTTGCTGCTTGTAGGAGCGTCTGGTTTAGCAGTCTTATCTTGTAATTGGTTGAGATAGTCTGCGAAGTACTCGATCATTCTTTCCGTCAAGAGATGGTTATCCGTCGCATATTTCATGCTTGCCTGAACTCCAACCACTTCCTCTTGATTTTCTTTGTCTGTCAATTTCTGTGCCTTAGCTAAAGCTGCTTCATAGCCTGACAAGTCAAGAGGTTTTTCTGCTACTTGTGGACGAGTAAAGATGAGTTCCGCTGCAGATTGGTATTTATCTCCACCATCTCCGTAAGTCTTGGTACCTGTAAGGACAATTTTCTTAGCCTTAATTGTCTTGCCAAAGTCAATGTCTTTTGGCTTATTATTATCAGGCCAATCAGTCGCAGTGAAGGTATGCTCTTTACCAGACTCATCTGTGACAACCAGTTTCACATCTCGCAAGTTACCGTTTGAACCTGAACCACGTGGAACATAGCGAAGTCCTGTGATTTCAGTCGGTTCTTTCAAGACCATGGTTGCTGATTTACCAACATCTCCACCACTCCAAGATGTATGCCATAGACTAGATACATTACCATCAAAGGCATTTTCCAAGCCTTCACCAGCTTGTGCAGGAGCATTGAGACTTTCAAAGTCTTCTGCCACCAAGGATGTTTTCTTTTGAACCAAGGCATTCTTCAAGGCTTCAATCTTGGCAATCTCTGCACGTGCTTCTTCGACACTGATATCATCATCGGCCTGACTGAGGTTAAAGACCGCCTCTTTCAAAGCATCCATAGACTCTTTGGTGTAGTTGGTCATGGCTACAGTTGGCAAGTAGTTCTTCAGAGCATTTTCTGTCAACATCTTACCTGTTAGGGTAATTTCTTCGATTTGCAGATTGTCCATCATGAAGTCGTTATAACCACGGAAGTTGGCATTTCCACCAGAATCGCCACGAGTATTGCTTGCATTTCCAGTTGAGTAGATACCTACCCAAGTATCGCCTGTTTCTGCACCTGTCACGAGGAAGGTTGCCTTCTTGGCTTTCTTAGAATCCGTCCAGGTATTTGGCAACTCATGCATTTCCAAGTTGCTTGCTTTCGTACCACGACTGCCAGATTGGAATTCTCCCTTACCAACTACAAAGGCGTAGGTATTGTCTGATCCTGCTTCGTATTCAAATGTTACACGGTAGGTCTTACCAGCTTCAAAGCGGAAGTTTTGTGGGATGGTTTGGTAAACCAAGTTACGACGGCTAACCAGTCCATTGGTCTTGAGTGACCAATTTCCATCGATAACATCATCAACTTTCTTACCGTTCCAACCACGCTGTGTATATGGATCGTGCTTTTCAGACAAGTGAGTACGGTTGTCTTCAACACCTTCGACACCGCCAACTACGAATGGGAAGATACCCTGAGCAACATTTTCAAAATCTTGTTTGAAGGTTCCTTGACCTGTATCGTGCTTGTCTCCGTACATGCTTGAATTGTTTTCAAAGGTACGAATTTCATCAAAGTAAGTTGCTTCATCACCAGCTTCACGACTCAAAGTAAGAGTAACATTTGATACGTCAGAACCAGTTGTAAAGAAGGCATACATGTTTTGGAAGTAACTTGTATTGTCAACTGTAGCATTGTCACGACGTGTATTGTGAGCGTAGGCCTTAACATAGTTGAGAGCGAGAGACTTATTGGTATAAGTGGTCACTTCTTTGTCACCAGTGTTTACAGTGATGCTCGCCTTAGCATTACTACGGTTATCAACACCGACATAAACAGCATACTTGGTATTTGGTTTCAAGCCAGTTAATTTCTGAGTGAGACTAACTTTTTCTTTGTTTCCTTGAATACGAAGCATATCGTTTGCCCCTTGAGATTTGACAATTTCTGCCTTAGAAGCATCGCCTGAAATGGTCCAATGTTTCAAGGTACCGCTGTTAAATCCTTGGTCATAGATGTGCATGCCTTCGCTCCATGACATTTCAGGATTGCTTTGTTTTGAACGGTAGAGAACGTATGGTTGATTTGCGAGAAGATCTAGGGTAATCTTGCCATCTCTTACAGTTAGTTCCTGCTCTTCTGTCTTACCTTGATCAGTTAGCTTGTAAAGGTAAACCTTGCTCTTTGCCCAATCGCTCGGAAGGGTCCAAGTTGTTGCACCAGCCTGCGTATTGAAGTAGTACATTTTTTCCTTATCAGAAGGAAGTTTCTTACCATTCGCATCCCAGTTCCAAGGAGTCAAGTAAGCTGAACCATCTTGGATAACACGTCCGTTGAGAGTTACTGTACGTTCGCGGTATTGTGGGCTATTGACATCATTTGACTTACGAGTTACAACTACTTTATTATTGTCAGCATCTACCAATTCCACTCGCATTTCTGGAGTCCATTTATAGGTGCTACCGTTATCTGTCATAGTAACTGGTGTACCATTTTCCCACTTGCTTACAGTGAAGTGTTGGAAGTACTTGGTCATGACATCGTGAGCAAAGAGGTTGGTTACATAGCCATTGTAGTCGCTTCGTCCTTGCCATCCTTCAAAGTCCTTCATGCTGTAGCCACCTAGAAGTGGGTAGTCTGCAGCGCCTCCGTAACTTCTGTAGTCCCCTACCCAAGCATCTTTTTGGTGGTTACGGATAAAGCGGGTGATAGCACTGTTGATACCTTTATTAGTGTAGCCACCATAGGTCAAGTCAGCCGCCCAGTGATGGAAGGTAGAGTCGTACTCACCACCATGACCCCACTCGATTGCAAAGCGCCAGCCTTGTTTGTTGATCTCTTTAGCGAGAACGTGGGTAGCCCAGGCACCGTTATCACCTGATTGACCATTACCCCAAACGTCCACATAGATAAAGTCGAGACCTTCACCAAGTTTTTTCTTCAAATCTTCCCAGCGTGCCAAACGACCATGTGCCAAGTCATAAGCCGCATCAATGTTGATACCTTGGTCTAGCCAGTTCCAACCATAACTATAGCTACCATCTGGATTCTTACGAAGAATTTTTTCATTGAAGTACTTAGACTCAGGATAAGTTTCAGAAGCGTTGACATGGATACCAAGATAAGCTCCGTACTTCTTAGCTTTCTCAATCAAGGTCTTAAAGTCTTTAGCTCCACCAATACGTTGTCCGATATCTGCGTAGTTCAAGTGACCAGAGTCATGGCCTTCGCTACCATATCCTTTAAGGAGAACACCTTGTCCAAGACCATCTGTATGGAGATTGATCTTCTTGATACCATCCAAGGTCATAAGGAATGGGTTTTGTGCTTGTGAACCAAAGTTCATCGCGATACGATAAGCTGTGATATCCTTGACTTTTTCCCAACCTTGAGGGTTGTTCATGATGCTACGATATGCAATGGCTCCATCCTGCCAATCGACTTTATTATCGGCGTTGGCATCTTCAGTGATAACAACCTTGGCACTTGGAAGTTCCTTGGTGTATTCTGGGAAGACAATGCCCTTATAAGCTTTTTCCCATTGCCATTCAGAACTATGAATTCCAACATAGTTGGCATTTCCGACTGTTTCCTTGTAGGCTGTCAAGCGAGTCCAGTCATAAGAACCTCCACCGTAGCTGTTTTGAGAGTTGCTCCAGACACCTGCAGCCAGCTTATCTGTAGAAACAAATCCATACATGTAACCCTTGGCCAAGTCTTTCATTGGATTGGTTACATCGATATGATCATCCCCGCTGACATGGGTATTGTTTGACATAGTTGCCCCATCAAACTTAGCACCAGCTTGCTCACTTGACACAGATACTAAAGCATTGCCAAGGAAACTAATAGAAGAAAGCAGTTTTCTTTCATCATCAATCTTTTGACCTGGAGTAACTTGATTGTGGTTGACAATCTTGGTCACATCAAAATGCAACTGATTATCCACAACCTGCAAACGAACCGTCATGTCCGCATTGATTAGATTTTTCTCATCACGGAGTTTCATCAAGTACTCTGCAGTTGTCTCGTTGATTTTTTTGTAGGTGACTTCAGGTGTGACTTCGTGTTTGTTGATAAAGACTTTATTGAATTGTTGAACTTGTCCTGGCAAGGTATGCCCGTTCAAACTGTATTCTTTAATACGTGGGAAGGCTTGGTCAATCACTGCTTTGAGGACCTTAGACTGAATAGTGTCATAAGTTACCTTGCTATCATCAACCGCAGCTCCTGTTTCTTTTTCAGCAGGAGTATCCTCTGTTTTCACGCCCTCTTGGTTATCAGTTTTAACGCTAACAACTGTTCGCTCATTGCCATAGGAACCCGCCTTGAGAAGGATCTTCTTCTCATTTTTAAGATGGTCATTGACCGCAGCTGGTAGAGTAACTGTGTCAAAGAGATTGACATCGTTATTGCTGGCATTTAGCTGACCATCTGACTTGAGAGTGATAGAGAGACGGTTTGTTGATCCTGTTTCAGGGGCAGCGACACGACTACCTCTATACCAAGTGCTAGTTGTTGGAGATTTATACTCCCAGAACCAACCATCCTTGTCATAACCGACAAAAACATTATTATTGGTATCTTTAAATTTCAGGAAGACACCAAAGCGTGATTTGCCCTTTTCAGAATCTTCTTTGAAGGTTAAATCGACAGTTGCATTTCCATTGGCATCAACGGTCAAGCCCTTCTTTTCAAACAGGGCTGGTTTGCCTGCGTTATCATTTTGAGCAGTTGAGGATAGTTGGTTGTAGCGAATACCTTTTTCTTCTCGGATAGTGACCGTTCCCTGTTGTTCTTTTTTCTCTACCGTTTGCCATTCAGCTGTCACTTTCTCAGGTGTTTCAGGTTTAGCAGCTGGTTTGTCCTCTTTGGGTTTGTCTTCGGCTGATTTTTCTTTCTCTTCCAAGTCTGCTGGTTTAACACTTGAAATCCCCTTCATGTGATCTTGGATCCATTTCAATTGAGCAGGTGAGAAGAGAATACCACCACTACGTTGGCCAACAACTCCATTTTGATGAACACCGACAAGTTTTCCTTCTGTATCAAAGATACCACCACCACTAGCACCTGGATGACTACCTTGATAACCGATCCCTTTTACACCCTCACCGTAGGATTCGACTAATTCAACAGTTGTATTGAGCACTGGTGATAATTTTCCAGTTGGATAGCCAAAGACATGCAATTTATCTCCAACCTTTTTCACTGCAGGTTTTTCAGTCACTTCTGCTGGAGCATTTCCCAGAACTGTTCGCAATCGAACAAGAGCCAAATCATTCTTGTAGCCTTTTAGGAAACCTTCACGATCCCAGTGAATAATGTCTTTTTTACTAAATTTAACATCTGGTAGTCCTGGATAGGAAATGCTATAGATATCTCCATCACCATTATCATTGTCAACGACCTTGCGATTATTCCCATCTGGAACGTCTTTTATAAAGTTATGTGAAACAGTTAAAACAAGATTTTCGCCAATGACAATCCCACTACCTTCACCTGATGGTGTCTTGATTTTGACAGTTGCTCCGTAGTTTAATTCACCATTCTTGGTTTTAGCTACATCTTCTGGAACGAGATTCTCAGTATCTTTAGCTAATTGATCCTTGTCAACTTCTTTCCCTTTATCTTCAGCCTTATCTAATTTGCCCTCTAAGCCTTCTGGTAACTTATCTGAACTAGCTGATTTTTCTTTTTCAAGTGCTAATAGTTCTTCTTCTGTCTTAGGTCCATCCGTAACTTCTGGAGACCCTTGGTCTTCTCCCACCTTAGGCGCTTCAAAATCACGCCCGTCATTCTCTTTTGCTGTTGCAAGAGCAGTAGCTAAATCCGCTGGTAAATTCGCCGTAGAGCCAGACTGCACGCTATCTGCAAGAACTGTACTTGTCCCAAAGAATGCAGCCCCAATCATAACAGAAGCAACACCTAATGAAAATTTCCGAATACTATATTTACAACGTTTTTCAAATGATCCTTTATTCATAAATTTTTGTTCCTCCTAGTTTAAAAAGTAAGCGTTTGCATATTTCTCTAAAAAAATAACCTCCTCCATTTTTAAACACTACTTTCTAAACAAATATTTTCTATTCCAATTCAATATATCAAAAACAGCTTAAAAAATCAATAGCTTAATAGGTAAAAGTAGTAAAAGTATAATCAAAATATTAGACAACTCTAAATCCAGTTTCAACCCCTGCTGAATAAGAGTTTGGGAAAGCAATAAAAAATGAAACTAACTCTCAAAAATGGAGCTAGAATAGTTCCTTTTTAAGAGAAAGTTTCACACATGTTTATTCTATTGTTGCAATACTTTTCGTGGTTTGGTTCCTTCAGCTGGACCGATGACACCTGCCATCTCTAGTTCCTCCATGAGACGAGTCGCACGGTTAAATCCAACCGACAAACGACGCTGAATCATAGAAGCACTGGCTTTCTGCGTTTCGATAACCAGAGCCTTGGCTTCTTCAAAAAGCGGATCGCCATCAGTTTCGCCGTCAGAAAATTCTCCTTCATTTTCAGAGACTTCTCCTGGGTCAAAGCTATCATCGTAGTCCGCATCTGCCTGAGCCTTGATGAAGTTTACGATACGTTCAACATCATCATCCGAGATAAAGGATCCTTGCAGACGGACTGGGTGATTTTCATCGATTGGTTTAAAGAGCATGTCTCCTCGACCAAGCAGTTTTTCAGCCCCATTTTCATCCAAGATGGTTCGTGAATCTGTTCCCGATGAAACTGCAAAAGCCACACGAGATGGGACATTGGCCTTGATGAGACCAGAAATGACATCAACTGATGGACGTTGCGTTGCGAGAATCATGTGAATCCCTGCAGCACGCGCCTTCTGTCCGAGACGAATGATGGCGTCTTCTACTTCCTTGCTAGCCACCATCATGAGGTCTGCCAACTCATCCACAATGACAACAATCAAAGGCAGGGGTACTTGTTTGTACTCAGATTGGCTATTAAATTCTTCGACCTTGGCATTGTAACCAGCGATATTTCGCACACCAACCTTAGCGAAGAGTTCGTAACGATTTTCCATCTCATCTACAACCTTTTGCAAAGCCTTGCTAGCCTTGCGTGGATTGGTCACAACTGGGATCAAGAGGTGAGGAATGTCGTTGTAAACCGATAGCTCAACCATCTTTGGATCCACCATCATAAACTTGACCTGGTCTGGTCTTGCTTTCATCAGAATGCTAGCGATAATCCCGTTAACTGCGACTGACTTCCCTGATCCCGTTGAACCTGCAACAAGTAAGTGGGGCATTTTGGAAAGGTCAAAGGTGCGAGCAGTTCCATTGACAGCCTTACCTAGAGGTATTTCAAGGAGATTTTCTGGTTTTGTTTGAGACTGTTCCCAGAGTTCACGGAAGGAAACGGTCGCAATCTCAGAGTTGGGCACTTCAATTCCAACTAGGGATTTTCCAGGGATCGGAGCTTCAATCCGAACGTCCTTGGCCGCCAGAGCCAGCGCTAAGTCGTCTGCCAGATTGGAAATGCGGTTGACCCGTACACCGACTGCTGGCTTGACTTCATACTTGGTAACTGATGGTCCAATTTCAGCTCGTTCCACCGTCACCTTGATACCAAAGCTAGCAAAGGTTTCTTCTAGGATTTTGATATTTTCTCGAACAATCTTCTTTTCCTTGGATTGGTCTTTGGGTTTATCTGGCGCAAAGAGTTGCAAGCTTGGTAGCTTGTATTCGAGGGCTTCCTTAGCAGAAAAATCAACCTGCACCTCTTCATCCTCAAAGTCTTCTTCCACATCTGGAACGTCAAAATCAGTTTGAGGGAGGATAATCTCCGGTTCACTCCATTCTTTTTCAGGAATTAGTGGAAGATCGTAGTCTGGCACCTCTGATAAGATTTCTCCCGTTTCAGGATCTACAGGAGGAAGCGACAGCGCATCCTGCTCTTCTAGTTCTCTCTGAATTCTTGCTGCTTCTTCAGCTTCTTGGCGAGCCTTCTCTTCTTCTCTCTTGATGAAGCGTTCCTGTTTTCTCTGTTCCTGTTTTTCCATGAAGGATCTGAACTGCGCTCCAATAAAGGCTGCAACATCATAAATAGACCAAGGACTAACTAGGAGAATCCCAACTAGAATCAAGAGAACTCCAATAAAGTAAGAGCCGATATTTGAAAAAAGAAAGGCTATGGGGATATAAATTCCGACACCAAGCAGACCTCCACCAGCGAAGCTAGTCACCCGCATACCAGTAAGATCCGTCATAACTTGAGACAAGGTCCCCTTTAGAACTGTCTGCTCCAAGCCAAATTTCCAGACAAGATAAGCCTCAAAAATTAAGAGTAAGCCAGCGAAGATACAAAGAAATCCTGACAGAAGTCCTTCTTGCTTACGTATCCATTTAAATAGAAAGAGATAAATGAGGAGGGCACCAATGGCCACATAGGCCAAACTTCCGACCACCAGTCGAATGAGATTATAAAGGGTGATACCCGCCGCACCGAGCTTGAGGGCTGCAATGATCAACAATAAGGCAATCCCTAAGGAAATCAACATCCTCTGAATAGCTTGTTTTCTTTCGAGTTCTGCTTTAGACGGTCTCCGTCTTGTTTTTGTAGTATTCTTGTTTGCCATTCTTCTATTATAACATATTTCACAGCCATTTCGAATAGAGAAAAAGATTGCACCAAATGGTACAATCTTTCTATTCTAATCCTTTTTATGCTTGTGGTTTCCGTAGGTAACCATAAACCACACCACTGACAATTGCTCCAATCAAGACAAAGACTAGGTAGAGAAGAGCATTTGAAGTAAGGGCGATGACGAAGATTCCTCCGTGTGGTGCCATGAGCTTGATACCTGCAAGACCGACGAGTCCGCCTGCCACTGCAGAACCAAGGATGAAGCTTGGAATCGCGCGAGCTGGGTCGGCTGCACCAAATGGAATTGCTCCCTCGGTGATAAATGACAAGCCCATGATGATGTTTGTCAAACCAGAGTTACGCTCTTCTTTGCTAAATTTATCTTTGAAAAGAAGGGTTGCGACAAAGATTGCAAGTGGAGGCACCATTCCTCCCGCCATAACCGCTGCCATGGCTACAGAACCACCGGAAGAAACAGTCGCTGCAAGCGTACCTGTACCAAAGACATAGGCTGCTTTATTGACAGGTCCACCCATATCGACAGCCATCATTCCACCAAGAACGATACCGAGAAGGACAGCTGATCCTCCTCCAAGTCCGCCAAGGAAGTCATTCATAGCAGTGTTGATTGCTGCCATTGGAATGTTGACAGCTAGCATGACAAATCCTGTCAAAATTGTTCCAAGAAGTGGCAAGAGAAGGATTGATTTAGCACCTTCAAGTGAACGAGGAACTTTAATGTATTTCTTGATAGCTAGAACCAAGGCACCTGCGATAAATCCACCAACAAGGGCACCTAGGAAACCAGATGAGACACCTGCAAGAGTTGAAGTTGCTTCACCACCTGCTGCATAAGGGATTTTACCAAAAGCAAAACCTTCTTTGGCAATGGCACCAGCCACAAAACCAGCAACCAAACCTGGTTTTTCAGCGATAGAATAGGCAACATACCCTGCAAAAACTGGAAGCATCAAGCCAAAGGCTGCGCCACCGATTTTCATAAACATCGAAGCTAGCTCATGGTAGGATCCGAGATTGCCAAGACTATCTTGTGGCACACCAAAAGCTCCGTCGATCAAGAAGGCGAGGGCAATCATGATACCACCACCAATAACGAATGGCAACATTTGGGATACACCACTCATCAAGTGTTTGTAGAAAGCTCCACCGATACTTTGTTTTTCATTAGATGCTGTTGCAGCTTTTGCTCCATTAGCAGCACGGTAGATTTCAACATCTCCTGAAAGAGCCAAGTTAATCAACTCTTCTGTCTTACGGATACCGTCAGCAACTGGACGATTGACCAATGGTTTGCCATCAAATCGATCCATTTCAACCGCCTTGTCTGCTGCGATGATAACAGCTTTAGCCTTGCGAATATCTTCTGCTGTCAATTGGTTACCAACACCGCTAGCACCGTTAGTTTCAACCTTGATACCAACCCCCATTTCAGCAGCCACTTTTTGAA
>CALHBZ010000173.1 GCA_937930605.1 Streptococcus oralis | reverse complement strand
CCAACACCAGATAATCCAGAAATGGAAGTTTCAAAATTCCCTGAGCCATCTTGAGAGAGGTAGCTGTGATAATGGTTGGAAAGGTGAGGGCTGAGAAAGCTGGTTGAAAGCCTTGTTTTAGAATATTGGGCAGGCGAGTTAAAACAAAGAAAAAGAAGGATTGAGAAGCCAAAATCATGACGATTAAGAGCCAAGTCGGTAAGCTGGCTCCTCCAACTCGAATCAGAGAAGCTAAGAGTAGAGAGAAAGGGGCGCAGTAGATCCCTTCTTGTCCAAGTAAGGCTAGTGGGAGTGGATGTTTCTTTAAATCACTATAAATAAGCGGATAGAGATAGAAGGTTAGGAGAAAACCAAAAATCAAGGTCGCATAGGCGATTTCGATGATACCTACAAGAGGATAGGTCAAGGCAGCCACTGCTATCCCCACATAAAGCACCGTCCAGCTTGGAGTCGCATGAACCCTCCGACCCGGACAAGCAAACTTGATGGTGAAACCAGCAATCAAGACCAAATCCAAGAGAAATGAAAACCACCATAGCCCTTGCGCTACTAAGGGAAGATGAGGGAACAAGCGAAAGACATAAGTTGATAAAATCATTTCAGCCATGGGAAAGGTCGCCATTCCTGATAAAAGAGGGGGCTTGGTCAATTCTTGCCTGGTTTCCTTCCGATTAAACAGATGAAGAATCAGAAAGTAAATCCACAAAATCAACCCTGTCAGACTAAACAGATGTGACAGAGCAGGCCAAGTATCTGCAACCAGATTTCCTGCACCTGCCAAACCTAACAAACAACCAGAAAATACCAAGGGGAGTTTTTTCATGGCAACCTCCATTAATCATATTATTAGTATAGCATAAAAGCGCTTAAAATAGCATAGAAAAATGAAGACTGGGTTTCTCAGCCTTCATTTTTTTCTTTATGATTCGAACTAGGCATAGGGTTGCAATTCTGGGTTAATAGGCGTATTGGCTAAGTTATTAGCATAGTTGCAAAGGCTGGCTAGGCTGACACCGAGAACCACATCCAAGGCATTTTGCTGCGTATAGCCGGCTTCTAAAAATTCACTAAGCGCTTCATCCCCTACGCGTCCTTTGGTATTGATGACTGCCAAAGTAAACTTGGCCAGAGTATCTAGCTTAGGATCTGATTCGATTGGAGTGCGATTGCGAAGGGCTTGAAGAAGATCATCATTCATTTGGATTTGTTTGATTGAAAAGGCAGTATGACCAGCCACGCAGAAAGCACAACCATTGGTTACTGCAGCTGTGATTTGCACCACTTCTCTCTCAACTGGGGTTAGGCTATTGCGACGGTTAATGGCTCCGACAGTTCGGTAGGCTTCTAGAGCAGTAGGAGCATTGGCCAAGAGACCAATCAGGTTAGGAATATAGCCATTGTTATCTTTTTGTACTGTTTCAAGAACTTCTTTCACTTCTGCTGGTGCTGATTCTACTGTGTGGATGGTAAATGTTGTCATCATAAAACCTCTTTTCATTTTATTGTCATTTAGTCTATCATAGAATTTCTTCTTTGGATAATATATATTTTCAATTGCCATGATAGGAAATGTTTATGAAAGAAAAAAATCACACTAAGAGTGTGATTGGGTTAGTGTTTAAAATACTTTTTGGTTTCAGCAATAACGACTGGTGACAAGACCAAAAGGGCAATCAAGTTTGGTAGAGCCATCAAGGCATTGACGATATCTGCAATAATCCAGACCATATCCAACTCGATAAAACCTCCCAACAAGACCATGAGCACAAAGACCACTCGATAGAGCCAGATAAAGCGAACCCCAAAGAGAAACTCGAAACAGCGTTCTCCATAGTAATTCCAACCGAGAATTGTCGTAAAGGCAAAGAGAACAAGGAAAATAGTCAAAAGAGTAGGGCCAAAATGTGAAAAAACTGTTGAAAAGGCTGACTGGGTCAAAGCAACACCATTCAAATCATCGCTCCAAACCCCTGTCACTAAGATTGTCAGACCTGTCAGAGTACAGATAATCAACGTATCAATAAAGGTTCCTGTCATGGAAATC
>CALHBZ010000172.1 GCA_937930605.1 Streptococcus oralis | reverse complement strand
CTGTTTCTTCGTGGCGAACTTGCAAGAAGCGGATATCTTTGTCTTCAGCCAAAGCGTCCATCAATGAGCTGAGTGTTCCTGATGGGATACCGTAGATTGTGTCTACACCCCATGTTTTCAATACGTTGAGCATTGCTGCAGATGCAGTAATTTTCCCTTGAGTCATAATGATAACTCTCCTTCAAATATTTTTAAAATTTGATTCATCCGTTTTCATATACTAATTGGAAACGTTTCAGCAAATTTTTACTCTACTACTTTACCACATTTGTTTTGGGTCTCCTAAGAATGTGCTCAGAAGTTTTGATTCTCTATTACAGTACAGTTTGAAAACGTTTTTCAGAACTGTTTTATAATACTAAATGAAAATTAAAGAGCAAACTAGGAAACTAGCCGCAGGTTGCTCAAAGCACAGCTTTGAGGTTGCAGATAAAGTTGACGTGGTTTGAAGAGATTTTCGAAGAGTATAAAAAGCGAGCGAGCTCGCTTTTAGTCTATTTTACTAAAGTTTAGTAAGAGTGAACTAGTCAGAACAGATACAGAACTAAAGGCCATGGCTAGACCAGCCAGTTCTGGATTGAGAACGAGACCAATTCCTGAAAAGACTCCTGCTGCAATCGGAATGCCGGCGACATTGTAGATAAAGGCCCAGAAGAGGTTGAGCAGAATTCGATTAAAGGTTTTCTTACTCATGTCAAAGGCACGAACCACTCCTAGAAGGTTATTAGTTGTCAACACCAAATCTGCTGACTCGATGGCAATATCTGTTCCAGCTCCCATAGCAATCCCGACATCCGCTACACTGAGGGCAGGAGCGTCATTGATACCATCACCAACAAAGGCTACTTTTCCAGCTGATTGTAGTTTATGGATTTCATGGGCTTTTTCTTCTGGCAAGACACCTGCAATGACCTCTTCGATTCCGATCTGATCGGCAATAGCACGCGCCACGCCAGCATTATCCCCTGTCAGCATGACTGTTTTAAGTCCACGTTTTTTCAGCTGACTGATGGCTAGCTTGGCATTTTCCTTGGGAATATCTTGCAGGGCAAGCAAGCCTTTTATCTCCTTGTCAACAGCCAAAAAAACAACGGTTTTAGCTTCTTTTTCGAGTTCTTCTAGTTTTTCGTGATAATTACTCGAAATATCCATACCATCTAGCATTTTAGCATTTCCAAGTAAGACTTGTTTCCCAGCTATTTGTCCTGAAACACCTTTTCCGTGCAAGGCTTGGAAATTTTCCACAGTTTGAATCTCAAGTCCAGTTTCACTCGCTCGCTTGACAATGGCCTCAGCCAGTGGGTGTTGGGAAGCTTCTTCCAAGGAGGCTGCCAATCCAAGCACTTCTACTTCGTCACCGATGATATCTGTTACCACAGGTTTCCCTTCCGTCAAAGTCCCTGTTTTATCAAAGACAATAGTTTGAACTTTCTGGATTTCCTGTAGAACCGTTCCATTTTTGAGGAGAACCCCCATCTTGGCACTGCGACCTGTCCCCACCATAAGAGCTGTCGGTGTTGCAAGACCCAAGGCACAAGGGCAAGCGATAATCAAAACAGCCACCCCATAGAGAAGAGAAGAGACAAAGCTCGCTCCAAGCACGACTACACTATCCCTGAGCAAGACAAACCATACCCAAAAGGTCACAATCCCTAAAATGACAACCGCTGGTACAAAAATCCCTGAAATCTTATCCGTCAAATCCTGAATTGGTGCTCGGCTGGTCTGGGCTTTCTTCACAAAGTCCACAATCTGTGCCAAGACTGTCTCTGAACCAACTTTTTCTGCTTTAAAAACCAGTGTTCCACTATTATTGATAGTGGAGCCAATGATAGTATCTCCAACTGTTTTGTCTACCGGCAGGCTCTCACCTGTCACCATGGATTCGTCAATACTGGAGACACCTTCCACTACGACACCGTCAACCGCAATCTTCTCTCCTGGACGCACTCGAATCAAGTCGCCTACTTTGACTTGGTCCAAGGGGATTTGAACATAGCTATCATCACGCAAGACTTCTGCAGTTTTAGCCTGCAAGTCAAGTAATTTCTCCACAGCTTGGGAAGTATTTTTCCGCATTTTTTCCTCAAAAACTGCTCCCAAAAGAACGAAGAAGAAGATAAATGCAGCACTTTCAAAGTAAACGGGGAGACCAGCGAAGAGGGCAACTAAGCTATAGAAATAGGCCACTAGGGTTCCCAGAGCAACCAAGCTATCCATGTTAGCATTGTGCTTTTTAAAACTAGCCCAAGCACTTTGGATATATGGGCCACCTGCTACTAGCATGATAGGTGTTGTGGCTAGAAAGGTTCCCCAATGCATGACTTGGTGACTGATAGTCCCTGTCAACATCCCAATCATGAGGAAAACAAGAGGCACAGTAAAGATACTAGTAATCCAAAAACGTTGCAAGAGGGATAGAGATTTTCGAGTCTTCTCAACTACGGTATAGCTTCCCTTTTGCATCTTCATACCACATGAGAATTCATGCTCACCCAACTCTTGAGGTGTAAAACGAATTGTCTTCTCTTCATCTACGCCGATTGGTTCCAAGATGCCTTCTTCTTCAAAAAGGATTTCCTTGTAACAGTTTGAAGGAGTTATACGATGAAAGGTAATTTCAGCGGGAATCCCTTTTTGAAGCTGAATATGGGCTGGATGGTAGCCTTTGTCTGCCGTGATACGGATTTTTTGAACACCATTTTCAAGACTTGCTTTTGCGATTTCAGTCATATCATTCTCCTATTCTACAATCATCTTACCGTGCATCATATTCATGCCACAAGAGAAACCATACTCTCCAGCCTGTTCAGGTGTGATTTCCACTACATACTCTTCACCCATAGGCAAGTCCGCATGCACTCCAAAATCTGGGAAAACAATCTGATCTAGGCAGGGTGAAGGGTCCTTACGGTCAAAGACGATACGGGCTGGCACTGATTTCTTAAGAATAATCAACTCAGGCGTATAGCCCCCTTTGACTTCCACTCGAATCTCTTGGTAGCCCTTTTTTTGCTGAGCCTTTTGTCCAGATTTTTCAGGCTTTTTGAAAAACCAAATCAAGATAAACGCGATAAGGGCAATACAAATAATGGTTACAATACTATTTAACATGACGTCTCCTTTACATACAATTACATTTTACTTCTGTTACAGCGCTTGATTTCTTCTCAGAAATCACAGCTTCTAAGTCTTCCAAGTCAGCCTGAGTAAAATCACATTCAGCAATCAAATCAGCCAACAAGTTCTTAATCCTACGAGAACAAACCTTGTCCTTGATATCTTGGACAAGCAAGTCTCGGCTTTGGTCTAGAGTTAAAAGCGCCGAATAAACAAAGGACTTGCCCACTTTTTTCCTTGTCAGACACTCTTTCTCAACCAAACGAGCCAAAAGAGTTTGAATGGTTGACTTGGACCAGTCAAACCGTTCCGCCAGAACCCTGATCAAATCGCTACTGGTCTGCTCGCCCTGCATCCAGATAATCTTCATGACCTGCCATTCTGCATCCGAAATCTGCATAATCACACCTCCTAAATCTACATTTGTCGATTACAGTTATTAGTATATTCCAAAAATCTACATTTGTCAACTATAATTTTTATTATTTTTTCGAAAAATAGAATTCTAATCATGTAACGAGAGATTTGCAGTCAAATTTTACTATATAAACTATAAAAATATGCTATACTGAAGAAAAAAGAAAACAACCACTAGGGGTGCGTAAAGCTGAGATTAACGACTGTTAGATCCCTTTGACTCAATCTAGGTAATGCTAGCTGATGGAAGTGGAAATGATAATGAGGACTAGCTGGTCTTCTATTGCTTTCCTGAAACAGACTAGCTTGTTCTTAAGAATACAAACTTCAGTTGGTTGGGAGGTTTTAGATGACTTATTTACCCGTTGCTCTAACCATTGCAGGGACTGACCCTAGTGGCGGTGCTGGCATTATGGCTGATTTAAAGTCATTCCAAGCTAGAGATGTCTATGGAATGGCCGTTGTGACCAGTCTTGTCGCTCAAAATACCAGAGGGGTTCAGCTAATCGAGCACGTCTCCAACCAAATGCTGGAAGCTCAATTGGATAGTGTCTTTTCGGATATCAAGCCTCAGGCTGTAAAAACAGGGATGTTGGCAACTACTGAGATCATGGAGATCATCCAACCCTATATTAAAAAGCTGGACTGTCCCTATGTGCTGGACCCTGTTATGGTCGCTACGAGTGGGGACACCCTGATTGATTCTAGTGCCAGAGACTACCTAAAAACAAATCTGCTTCCCCTTGCAACCATTATCACGCCCAATCTTCCTGAAGCAGAAGAGATTGTTGGTTTTTCGATTCATAATCCAGAAGACATGCAGCGTGCTGGTCGCCTGATTTTAAAAGAATTTGGTCCTCAGTCCGTTGTTATCAAAGGTGGCCATCTCGAGGGTGGTGCCAAAGATTTCCTTTTTACCAAGGAGGAGCAATTTGTCTGGGAAAGTCCACGAATTCAAACCTGTCACACCCATGGTACCGGATGTACCTTTGCAGCTGTGATTACGGCTGAACTAGCCAAGGGCAGAAGTCTTTATCAGGCAGTTGATAAGGCCAAGGCCTTTATCACAAAAGCCATCCAAGACGCTCCTCAACTCGGTCATGGTTCTGGCCCAGTCAACCATACAAGCTTTAAAGATTAAGAAAAAACTCTCTAGCTCCTACTTTAAGGGAATTAGAGAGTTTTTGATTAGGAAACAATGTCATCTAGCTTTGTTAAAAAGGCTTGTGTTTTTACCTCAATATCTTCTGCCTGCATCAAATCACGTACTACGGCTACTCCAGCTATACCCGTGCCGATAAGTTGGTCAATATTCTCTGACGTCAAGCCTCCGATAGCAACTACTGGAATGGCGACCGTTTGGCAAATTGTTTTCAAGGTTGAAATCAGAGTGATGGGAGCATTTTCCTTGGTCGTGGTTGGGAAAATGGCTCCTGTTCCCAAGTAATCCGCACCCCATGTTTCTGCTTCGAGAGCTCTTTTAACCGTTTTAGCAGTGACACCGAGGATTTTTTCAGGACCTAGGACTTTGCGGGCAACCGAAACTGGTAGTTCATCGTCTCCGATATGCAGACCTGCAGCATCGACTGCAAGACAGACATCCAACCGATCATCAATGATCAAGGGCACCTGGTAGGCATCTGTTATTTCCTTGACTTGTTTTGCCAATTGATAGTATTGATTGGTGGTGAGATTTTTTTCTCGTAGTTGGATTATGGTAACACCTGAACGGCAGGCCGTCTCGACTTTTTCAAGAAAACTTTCCAAGGAATCTTGGTAGCGATTGGTTACTAGATACAGTTTAAGTGATTCTCTATTCATAAAATTCTCCTTTGATGGCATCTAGCCAGTTTTCGTCTCTTTTTAGGAGAGAGAGTTGATTGAGAACTTGGTATCGAAAATCTTCCAATCCCATTCCTTGAACAACTATTCTCTCAGCAGAGATATTGAGGTAAGAGACCGCTAGGCAAGAAGCTTCAAAGGCATTCTTTCCTTGGCTGAGAAAAACGGCTGTCAAGGCTCCAACTAAGTCTCCTGTCCCTGTTATCCAGTCTAATTCTGCACAGCCATTTCCCAATACAGCAACCTGATTCTCCGAAACGATGAGGTCCTTGGGGCCAGTGACTAAGAATGACATACCAGGATAGGTCTGACACCAGTCTTTCAAGACTTGAAACAAATCCTCAGTTTCTTGGTCTTTAGCACTCGCATCAACCCCAACTCCATGGTGCTTTAAACCGACAAGACTTCGGATTTCTGACATATTTCCTTTAAGAACCGTGGGCTTGTATTCTAAAAGATCTCTGACTAGATCCTTACGAATGGGGGATGCCGCTACGCCAACCGCATCTACTACCATTGGGAGACAAGCTTGAGCTGCATAAGTAGCTGCCAGACGGATTGCTTTCTCCTTCTCAGCTGACAAATGCCCCAAATTGAGAAAGAGAGCCTGGCTTTGCTTAGTAAAATCAAGAACCTCACGGGGATCATCTGCCATGACAGGTTTAGATTCCAGAGCTAAAATGCCATTGGCCAGCATCTCACAGGAAATCTCATTGGTGATGCAGTGAATTAAGGAGCTAGAGTCTAGAGGAAAGGGATTTGTAAATGCCTGCATCAGTCTATCCTTTCATCAAAGAAATATCCTTGCACCTTTTTAAAGAATTCCTGCTTGATTAAAAATCGAAAGGCGAGGAAAGCTATGGCTGTACCGATCAAGGTTGCTCCAAAAAATCGCGGAGTATAGATAAACCAGCTGAGCTTTGCCGCAGATCCCGTAAAGAGAACCATGACAGGATAGGAAACAATGGATCCGATAATCCCTGTTCCCAAGACTTCTCCTAGGGCAGAATAGTGAAATTTTCGACCGTACTTATAAAAAAGACCTGCGAGAAGGGCTCCAAAAGTAGCTCCTGTTAGGGCCAAGGGCGGAATGCCTTGAGTAGACATACGGATAAAGGCCGTGACTGTAGCCATGACCAAGGCATAAACAGGCCCCATCAAGATTCCTGCAAGAATATTGACTACACTAGACATTGGTGCCATTCCTTCAATTCGAAAGATGGGTGTAAGAACTACGTCAAGGGCAATCATCATGGATAAAATGGTTAATTTGTGAACTTGTAGTTGGTGGTTTCTCATTTTCTATTTCTTTTCTTTTTCTAAGGACTGCAAATCACTCGTCCATGTTTGATGTTGGTAAGCCATTTCCCAAAACTTGGCTTCCATGTGGACACTGCGGTGAAAGGCCTCTAGCATTTTTTGTTTGTCCGTCTCATTGCTTTCTCGATAGAGCTGATTGACCAGCGCTTCTTCCTCTTTAATTTGCTGTTCTAATTCATCGGTGATATAGGTTTCAATCCACTGTTGATAAAGAGGATTCGGGGATGGTTTGCGATTAAGTACCTTGCCCAAATCATGGTATAACCAAGGACAAGGGAGCAAACTAGCAAAAGCAATGCCCAAGTTTGGCTCTGCAAATTGTCGATAAATATGAGAAATGTAATGATAACAAGTTGGAGCAATCGGTTGCTCATCCATTTCCTGGTCACTGATCCCTAATTCCTTGAAAAATTGTTGGCGGATAAACAACTCACCCTCCACTAGACTCTGGGCATTTTGTTTCAAGAGTCTTTTCATCTTCTCGTTTGAAGTCTTATCAGCCAAGAGGTGATAGGCTTCTGAAAAAGACTTCAGATAATAAGCATCCTGAATTAGGTAATAGCGGAAAATAGAAGGTTCTAAATTTCCCTCTTGTAACTGTATAACAAAGGGGTGGTGAAAGGAAACCTGCCAAGCTTCCTTGGATAATTCTATCGCAATATCTGTAAATTTCATAATAACTCCTTTATAGAAATAAACTGGTTTGAAGTAATAAAAAGAACAGCAGGTAGATTAATTTTGTTTTTTTAGGAATATAAAAAGTCCGATAGCTATTCTCCACCTGTACATGTTCGTCATATCCATGCGCCGACAGAGCTCTCAGATAAAGATGGCGCCACCTAAAGACTGTCATCAGAACCTTGCTGTAAATCAAGGGAGACCAAACATGCAGTTCTTGACCACGTAATAGGCAAGCTTCCTTGAGGGACTTGATTTCCTGCTGAATGAGGGGAAAGGCATTGAATACTACAATTAAGGCATAGGCCCAAGAACGCGATAACCCCTTTTGAGCCAAGTACAAGAGAAGCTCTTTTAGGGAAATACTGGAAACAAAGACAAGACCAATACAAACCGTCACAAAGGCCCTCGTTCCAAGCATCACTGCCTGCGAAGCATCTCCGTGTAACTGAACTGCCCAGTAGTTGGCCAAAGATGGCAAAATGGCTAGTAGAATCATCCAAGCCAACATCTTAAATCGACGGTAATAGAGCATAAAGAGAATACAAAATGCGACTACCGAAAGATTCAGAGCAATCGAAGGAATGAAAGATGTTTCCAAGGATAAAATCAGCAAGAAGAGACTGATAATCGGTGTCTGGGTTGCTACTTTGATCATACTATCTTACCTCCCCTTGAATATTGCTACTCTGAGATATGAGTGGTTTGGTAATTGTCACTTCTTTCACATGACTGAGACCCTGACTAGTCATCTTAATCCAATAATCTACCACAGAGATCAAGGGATCTAAACGATGGCTAATGATCAGAAAACTTCTTCCTTGATTTCTCTCCCCCACAATCCACTGACAAAAATAATGGCAAGCTCTATCATCCAAACCTGCAAAAGGTTCATCTAGCAAGATCACAGAAGACTTGCTGGTCAAGATGGTCAAAAGCTGAAGAATCTTTTGCTGGCCACCACTTAATTGATAGGGACTCTTATCAAGCGCCTGCTCCAGATCAAAATATCGTAAAGCTTGAAGTATCCGCTGATTTCTTTCAGAGTCTGGGCTATCTAATTGCAGTTCTTCTCGCAGACTAACTCGGATAAATTGCTTTTCAGCTTCCTGAACAACACCCGTCAGATCACGATACAGACTCTTTTTCTTTTTCAGGACCGAACCCTTCCAAGTAATGCGTCCTTTATACTTCTGAAATTGAAGAATAGACCGAAAGAGGGTTGATTTCCCGACACCATTGTCACCCAAGATACAGGAAATTCCTTGGTAGAAAGTAAAATCTGCAATTGAAAAGAGGGGATGATTATCCAGCTCACAAGTCATACGATCCATATGAAACAGTTCTGGGCTAGAAGCAACTTCCTTTGAAGTAACCTCTGTCATCTCAGAGCAAGGGATTTGAAACACCTCCCTTAACTGGCCGTCTCTAAGCTCCACCATATGGTCGATATAGGCTTCATAGTCCGTTAAATCATGGTCACACAGGATGACTGTCTTCCCATTAATGGCCAACTCTTTTAGAATCTCCAATATCTCTATCCTGCTCTTGCGGTCAATGGAAGCGAAGGGCTCATCCAAGAGATAGACCCTAGGGTTCATGGCAAAGAGGACAGCCAGCGCTGCTTTTTGCTTTTCCCCACCTGACAAGTGATGGATGGGACGGTGCAAGATTGGCTCGCAACGACATTGCTGGACTACCTCAGCTATTTTAGAATCAATCTCTTGAAGGGGATGGCCGATATTCCCCAAGGTAAAAATCAGCTCCTCAAACAAGTTCTCCATGGTAAATTGATGATTGGGATTTTGAAAGAGAATGCCAACCGTCTGGACCCGTTCGACAATAGAAAGCTGACTGATCTCACTACCATCTATCAGGACTTGGCCACTATAGGGAAGAGAACTAACTTGGGCAATGACTTGAAAGAGGCTGGATTTTCCTGAACCACTGCTCCCAACTAACAAGGTAAAGGCTTGCTCATGAAAAGTAAAATCAATCAGCTCTGAGAAGATTGGGGACTGAATCTCCCGTAGTTCCAGACCCATCTATGCATTTCCTCCAACTGCAAACCGATGATAAAGTTTGACAATGGCACGAACCAAGATGGTACAGAAGAAAAAGACGGAAATAAAACGCACCACTAGCAAGGAAAGAACAAAAGAAAGGGAGAAGGCGTAGTAACCTAATTTAATGTATTCATAGACAAAACTAACAAGCGTAATCCCAATACTATTAGCAGTTAGAGAAAGCCAACTTTCATAACGATTCTTGGTTACAAGAAAGCCAAATTCACTTCCCAAACCTTGAACCAAGCCGGACAAAAGAGCACCTAGACCGAATTGGCTACCATAAAGGACTTCAGCAAGCGCAGCAAGCACTTCTCCAATCGTTGCACTTCCGACTCTTGGAACAAAGATAGCTGCAATGGGCGCAGCCATACACCAGAGACCAAAGAGGATTTCATTGGCAAAGGCCTGCAAACCAAGAGGGGCCAAGATCAGGGTGAGGATATCAAACAGATAGCCTGAACCCACAAAAACGCCACCAAAAAAGATAGACAAGAAAGCAAGTAAAACAACATCTTTTAACTGCCATTTTTTCAACATAAAAAACTCCTTTTTTAAAGAAAAGTGGGGCATTCAAGGAGAGTTACCAAAAGGCTTGCCGTCAAGCCTACCCTCTTTTGATAAAGAAAAAAACTCCAATTACAAACGAGAATTAGAGTTTACCTTACAAGATTAGACGGTTCTTTTCGACATACGAAAAAAATCTTTTCACATTTCCCTTCGCCAGTATTAACTGTATCAGGTTCAATGGGTATCATC
>CALHBZ010000171.1 GCA_937930605.1 Streptococcus oralis | reverse complement strand
AAGGCCGTTTGGTAAACCTCGTTAAAAGGAACAAAGTCGTTCATATCGCTCAAGAAGCAAGTTGTTTTGACAACGTGGTCAAAGTCTGTTCCTGCTTCTGCTAAAATAGCACCAATGTTTTTCAAGACTTGTTCTGTCTGTTCTTGGATGGTCTCTCCTACGATTTCTCCAGTTTCAGGAGATAGGGGAACTTGACCGCTAGCAAACAAAAGATTGCCAACGATTTTCCCTTGAACATAAGGTCCGATAGCCTTTGGTGCCTTATTTGTATGAATTGTTTTTGTCATTTCTTTCCCTCACAATTTTTCTAATATTGCATCCCAAGCCTGATCCATCCCTGCCTTACTGACAGATGAAAAGAGGATGAAGTCGTCACTTGGATCAAAGTTTAATTTCTTTTTGATAGCAGATTCGTGCTTGTTCCACTTACCACGAGGAATCTTATCCGCCTTAGTCGCAACGATGATAACTGGGATCTCATAATACTTAAGAAATTCGTACATTTGCACATCATCTGCTGATGGGTCATGGCGGAGATCAACCAGACTGACCACTGCACGGAGGTTTTCCCGAGTCGTTAGGTACTCCTCAATCATGCGCCCCCACTTTTCACGTTCCTTTTTGGAAACGCGGGCATAACCATAACCAGGCACATCCACAAAACGCATCTTGTCATCGATGTTAAAAAAGTTAAGAAGCTGGGTTTTCCCAGGTTTCCCTGATGTACGGGCCAAATTCTTGCGATTGAGCATGGTGTTGATAAAGCTGGACTTTCCAACATTTGACCGCCCTGCAAGGGCAATCTCTGGCAGTTCATCCTGCGGATAGTGGGACTTATTAGCCGCACTGAGCAAGATTTCAGCATTGTGTGTATTAAGTTCCATAGTCACCTCTAGGCTGTTTCTAGGATTGGTTTTTCCGTTCCATCGACAGCTTCTTTTGTGATGCGGACCAGTTTCACATTTTCTTGACTCGGTACTTCAAACATAACATCTAGCATGGTTTCTTCGATGATGGAGCGAAGGCCACGAGCCCCAGTCTTGCGTTCGATGGCTTTATTAGCAATCTCTTGAAGGGCTTCGTCGTCAAATTCCAACTCAACATCATCATAAGATAGCAAGGTTTGGTATTGTTTGACCAAGGCATTTCTTGGCTCTTTCAAGATGCGAACCAAGTCATCCACTGTCAATTGTTCAAGGGCTGCAAAGACAGGTAAGCGTCCAATCAACTCTGGAATGATACCGAATTTTTGAATATCTTCAGCAATGATTTCTTGCATGTAGGAGCTGTTTTCATCAATCGCCTTATTATTTTGACCAAAGCCAATAACCTTTTCACCCAGACGTTGTTTAACGATTTCTTCGATGCCATCAAAAGCACCACCCACGATGAAGAGGATGTTTTTAGTATCCACCTGAATCATCTCTTGTTGCGGATGTTTACGTCCACCTTGAGGCGGTACGCTGGCTACAGTTCCCTCGATAATCTTGAGAAGGGCTTGTTGCACTCCTTCACCTGAAACGTCACGTGTGATCGACACGTTCTCGCTCTTCTTGGCAATCTTGTCAATTTCATCCACGTAGATAATCCCACGCTCTGCACGTTCGATGTTAAAGTCAGCAGCCTGCAAGAGTTTGAGGAGGATGTTTTCCACGTCCTCACCCACATAACCAGCCTCAGTAAGAGCTGTCGCATCTGCGATAGCAAAAGGCACGTTCAAGCTCTTAGCCAATGTCTGGGCCAAGAAAGTTTTCCCTGAACCCGTTGGGCCAATCATCAAGATGTTTGACTTCTGTAAATCCACATCTTCTGACTCTTCACGCGTATCGTGGAAATTGATGCGTTTGTAATGGTTGTATACAGCCACTGCCAAGGCACGTTTGGCACGATCTTGACCAATCACATAGTGGTTCAAGATATTAAGGAGCTCGATTGGTTTTGGTACTTCAGACAAGTCTGCCAAGACTTCCTCAGCCAACTCCTCTCGAATGATTTCCTGAGCCAACTCCACACATTCATTACAGATAAAGGCGTTGTTCCCAGCGATTATTTTCTTTACTTCTTCTTGGCTTTTGCCACAAAATGAGCAATAAACCATCATATCATTTTTCCTATTTGTAGGCATGATTTCCTTCCATTCTAAATTTTCATTCTATCTAAAATAAGGTCATATAAAAAGCATGAACACTGTTTACTAGATTGGTAAAAGCATTCAACCAGAGTAAGGCAGACAGTCCATAGCGCTTCTTACGAAAAGCCTGTGCTCCCGCCAAAATACAGATTACGCACAAAAAGGCTGTAAAAAATCCAAATATACTGCGCTCCATTAGACTTCCTTTCTCTTTCGGTATTGGATGGTAAAATCATAGTCATTTTTCTCATCTCGGGTATAAGATTTGCTTGCGACTGTCTCAAAAAGAGATAAGTCAAAATCCTCAGGGAAATAGGTATCTCCCTCCACCTGAGCATGAATCTGCGTCACGATGATTTCATCTAAATAGGGCTCAAAAGCCTGAAAAATCTGTTTTCCGCCAAGGATATAGAGATTTTTTTCTTGACTCTGATACCACGCTAAAACAGATTTCACATCTTGAAACACGAGCGCACCATCCACGACTTCGTCACTGTTTCGTGTCAAAATCAAGGTTTGGCGTTTGGGAAGCAGACGACGCCCCATTCCATCAAAAGTCACTCGTCCCATCAAGATGGCGTGGTTCAAAGTTGTTTCCTTAAAATGTTGTAATTCTGCTGGCAAATGCCAAGGAAGACGGTCTTCCTTCCCAATCACACCTTTTTCATCTTGGGCCCAAATGGCTATGATTTTCTTTGTCATGCTTCCGTCCTTTTTATTGATACTACTATTTTATCAAAAAACTCCCAAAAAGACTGTTTTCAAATGCTCCCCAAAGAGAGAAAAAAAGCAGGCTAGCCTTAGCCTGCTTCTTCTGTCACTAGGACATGCGTTTTTTTGCTTCTGATTCAATTTTTTCGACTACTTCTTGGATACTTAGTCCAGTTGTGTCAAGGTAAACTGCATCCTCAGCCTGTTTGAGAGGCGATGTTTCGCGATGACTGTCCTTGTAGTCACGCGCCGCAATTTCCTCTTTTAGAGTTTCAAGGTCTGTCTCAATCCCTTTAGCAATATTTTCCTTGTATCGTCGTTCTGCTCTTTCTTCAACAGAGGCTACTAGGAAAATCTTGAGTTCAGCTTGTGGTAATACAACTGTCCCAATATCCCGTCCGTCCATCACAATACCACCTTGCTGAGCAATCTCTTGTTGGAGAGAAACCAGTTTCTCGCGTACTTCAGGAATAGCAGCGATGCTTGAAACCTTGTTGGTCACTTCATTTTCACGAATCGGATGAGTAATATCAACATCCCCTACAAAAACAAGTTGCTCACCTGTTTCTGAACGTCCAAAACTAATGGGGTGTTGGTTAAGAAGCTCAAGAAGTTGATCTACATTTTCTGCGTCCAACTGGTGTTTGAGCGCTATATAAGTCGCAGCACGGTACATAGCACCCGTATCGAGATAAGTGTATCCAAAATCCTTAGCGATAATCTTTGCGACCGTACTCTTACCACTCGAAGCTGGACCATCGATAGCAATTTGAATTGTCTTCATGACC
>CALHBZ010000170.1 GCA_937930605.1 Streptococcus oralis | reverse complement strand
ACATAGGTATCTTCCTCAGCGATCAGACTAGCTGTATCAATCTCGATTGCTTTCGCAGTATCTTCTAAGCTACTCAAACGAGGAGTCGCAAATTTCTTCTTAACCTCACGAAGTTCTTTTTTCATGAGGTTGTACATAGTCCGTTCGTCACCGATGATAGCCGCAAGCATGGCAATTTTCTCACGAAGTTCTGCTTCTTCTTCCTGCAAGACAACCACATCGGTATTGGTCAAACGGTAGAGTTGCAAGGTAACGATAGCTTCAGCCTGCTCTTCTGTGAATTCATAGCTGACCTTGAGATTTTCCTTGGCGTCAGCCTTATTTTCAGAAGCACGGATAAGAGCAATGACTTCATCCAATATAGAGATGACACGAATCAAACCTTCGACGATATGGAGACGTTTCTCAGCCTTTTCCTTGTCAAAGCGGGAACGCGCCAAAATCACTTCACGACGGTGGGCAATATAGCTAGACAGGATTGGCACAATCCCCACCTGACGAGGCGTGAAATTGTCAATCGCCACCATGTTGAAGTTGTAGTTAATTTGCAGATCAGTATACTTAAAGAGATAGTTGAGAACGAGCTCTGTATTAGCATCTTTCTTGAGTTCGATAGCGATACGAAGACCGTCACGGTCAGACTCATCACGAACCTCAGCAATCCCTGCTACCTTGTTATTGACACGAACATCATCGATTTTCTTAACCAGATTGGCTTTATTGATTTCATAAGGAATCTCAGTGATAACGATTTGTTCCTTACCACCTTTTAACTTTTCAATTTCGGTCTTAGAACGAACGACCACGCGCCCTTTCCCAGTTTCATAAGCCTTTTTGATTTCGTCACGGCCTTGGATGATGGCTCCTGTAGGGAAATCTGGTCCAGGCAAAAATTCCATCAACTTATCCACCTTGGCATTCGGGTGGTCAATCATGTAGACTGTCGCATCGATAACCTCAGCTAAATTATGCGGTGGAATGTCTGTGGCATAACCAGCCGAAATCCCAGTCGAACCATTAACCAAGAGGTTTGGAAAGGCTGCTGGCAAAACCGTCGGTTCTTTCTCGGTATCGTCAAAGTTCCAAGCAAAGGGAACTGTCTTTTTCTCGATATCTTGAAGAAGATAACCAGCAAT
>CALHBZ010000169.1 GCA_937930605.1 Streptococcus oralis | reverse complement strand
AACCTCAAAAGCCAATTCTGTGGTAAAAAATGCCAAGAAATTACACCAAAAAAAACACCGTAAGTCTGCCTATTTGATTGAAGGTTGGCACTTATTCGAAGAAGCTGTTCAAGCTGGGGTGACGATTGAGAAAATCTTTGCTCTGGAAAGTTACCGAGATCAGTTAGCTGCTTTTCCTCAAACTGTCTGGGTTTCAGAAGAGATTTTGCGGGACTTAGCAGATACGCAAACCCCTCAAGGCATTGTCGCAGTTATTCAAAGAGAAGAAGTGGGATCGCCTGATTTTAGTCAGGGTAAGTTTCTATTCTTAGAAGACGTCCAAGATCCTGGTAATGTGGGTACCATGATTCGGACTGCGGATGCTGCGGGTTTTATAGGGGTCATTGTTTCAGACAAGTCAGCAGATATCTACAGTCTTAAGACCCTGCGTTCCATGCAAGGAAGCCATTTTCATTTGCCCATCTATCGTATGCCTGTTGCTACCTTTATAGAAGAGGCAAAGAAGAGCAATTTGCCCATTCTGGCAACGACCTTATCGAGAGATTCCAAAGACTATCGTGAGCTTTCTCCCCTAGAAAATTTTGCTTTAGTCATGGGAAATGAAGGGCAAGGGATTAGTCCTATCATGGCTGAAAGTGCCAATCAGCTGCTTCATATTGGTATGAAAGGTAGGGCGGAGAGTCTCAATGTGGCAGTTGCCGCAGGCATTTTGATGTTTTATTTCAGCTAATTTAAAAAAACTTTGTTATAATCAAGATATAGTTATAGAAAAAGGAGAATCAGAATGAATCAAACAACTATTCAAGAACGTTCAGGTCTCAATCAATTTTACGCTAAGGTTTATGCCTTTGTAGGGATTGGAATTGGACTATCAGCTCTGGTGTCAGCTTTGATGTTGACAGTCTTTCAGGCTCAATTGACTTACTTTTTAATGCATGGCCGTCTCTGGTTGATGATTGCAACTTTTGCAGAACTTGCTCTGGTATTTGTTGCAAGTAGCATGGCTGCAAAAAATAGCCCAGCAGCTCTGCCAGTATTTCTAGTATACTCCCTACTGAATGGCTTCACCCTTAGCTTTGTCGTAGCCTTCTATACACCGGGAACAGTTTTGTCAGCCTTTGTATCCAGCGCTCTTCTCTTCTTTGTCATGGCGGCAATCGGAATTTTCACCAAGAAGGATTTGAGTGGAATGGGACGAGCTTTGATGGCGGCGCTTGTTGGTCTCATCATTGCCATGGTTGTGAATCTATTTTTAGCCAATAGCTTCTTTGACTACATGATTAGTATTGCCATGGTCTTGGTTTTCTCTGGTTTGATTGCTTGGGATAATCAAAAGATTCGCTATGTTTATGAGCAGTCACGAGGACAAGTAGCGACAGGTTGGATCATCTCAATGGCACTCAGCATTTACCTAGACTTTATCAACCTCTTCCTTAGCATTTTACGAATCTTTGGTCGGAACGATTAAAAATCTATAGAGTCAGTGTTCGAAAGAGCACTGACTTTTTCTTATTTATTCTTTTCTTTTCTTGGAAATAGGTGTATAATGCTTTTAACTAATTTTTGAGGAGCCGTTTATGAAGAAAAGTTTTATTCATCAGCAAGAAGAGATTTCCTTTGTGAAGAACACTTTTACCCAGTATTTGAAAGATAAGTTAGAAGTCGTTGAAGTTCAAGGTCCTATCTTGAGCAAGGTTGGGGATGGGATGCAGGACAACCTGTCAGGTGTCGAAAATCCTGTATCCGTAAAGGTCTTGCAGATTCCAGATGAAACCTATGAGGTCGTTCATTCACTTGCTAAATGGAAACGCCACACCTTGGCCCGCTTTGGTTTTGGGGAAGGAGAAGGTCTGTTTGTCCACATGAAGGCCCTTCGTCCAGACGAAGATTCGCTTGATGCAACCCACTCGGTTTATGTGGACCAGTGGGACTGGGAAAAAGTGATTCCAAATGGACAACGCAATATCGCTTATCTTAAAGAAACAGTTGAAAAGATTTACAAGGCTATTCGTCTGACAGAACTAGCAGTAGAGGCTCGCTATGATATCGAATCCATCTTGCCAAAACAAATCACCTTTATCCATACAGAAGAGCTGGTAGAACGCTACCCAGACTTGACACCAAAAGAGCGCGAAAATGCAATCTGTAAAGAGTTTGGAGCAGTCTTCTTGATCGGTATTGGCGGTGAATTGCCTGACGGGAAACCTCATGATGGCCGTGCGCCTGACTACGATGACTGGACAACAGAGTCTGAGAATGGTTACAAAGGACTGAATGGGGATATTCTAGTTTGGAATGAATCTCTTGGTTGTGCCTTTGAACTTTCTTCAATGGGGATTCGGGTGGATGAAGACACGCTTCGTCGCCAAGTTGCTCTTACAGGGGATGAAGATAGACTTGAGCTGGAATGGCATAAAGCCTTACTTAACGGGCTCTTCCCATTGACAATCGGTGGGGGGATTGGACAGTCTCGAATGGCCATGTTCCTTCTTCGTAAGAAACACATCGGAGAGGTACAAACAAGTGTTTGGCCGCAAGAAGTCCGCGACACTTACGAAAATATCTTGTAGAGAATCGAACCGCAAGGTTCGGTTTTCTTTCTCTTTTTGTCTATAATTTGGTATAATAAACGATATGAAAATCGTATCAGGAATCTACGGGGGGCGTCCTCTCAAGACGCTAGAAGGAAAGACGACTAGGCCAACATCAGACAAGGTGCGTGGAGCTGTCTTTAACATGATTGGTCCTTATTTTGAGGGCGGTCGTGTCTTGGATCTCTATGCCGGCAGTGGCGGTCTGTCTATTGAAGCTGTGTCAAGAGGTATGTCCAGTGCTGTCTTAGTGGAACGGGATCGAAAGGCGCAAGCTATCATCGCTGAAAACATCCAAATGACCAAGGAAGTTTCCAAATTTCAGCTCTTAAAGATGGAGGCTGAACGGGCCTTGGAGCAAGTGAAAGGTCCCTTTGACCTGGTCTTTTTAGACCCTCCCTATGCCAAGGAACAAATCGTTGCAGATATCGAAAAAATGGCAGAAAGAACCCTTTTCTCCGAAGAGATCATGGTTGTCTGTGAAACCGATAAGTCTGTAGAACTCCCAGAAGAAATCGCCTGCTTAGGCATCTGGAAGGAAAAAATATATGGGATTAGTAAGGTGACGGTCTATGTCAGATAAAATTGGATTATTTACAGGTTCATTTGATCCGATGACAAATGGACATCTGGATATGATTGAACGGGCCAGCAAACTCTTTGATAAGCTCTATGTCGGGGTGTTCTACAATCCCCACAAACAAGGTTTTCTCCCTGTTGAAAATCGCAAACGAGCAGTTGAAAAAGCGGTGGCGCATTTAGATAATGTAGAGGTGCTGGCTTCTCATGACCAACTAGTCGTCGATGTTGCAAGAAGACTAGGGGCTAAAACCCTTGTCCGTGGCTTGCGAAATGCCACCGACTTGCAATATGAGTCTAGTTTTGATTACTACAATCATCAACTGGCTCCAGAAATCGAAACCATTTACCTATATAGCCGCCCAGAGCATCTTTATATCAGCTCTTCGGCCGTGAGAGAACTTCTGAAGTTTGGTCAGGAGATTCAGCAATATGTACCAAACAGTGTTGTGGAGGAATTAGAACATGAAGAAAAAAACTAGATGGCCCTTATATGTCATCCTAGCACTAGTATTGACTTTTTTAGCCTTTGTAGTACCTTTACCTTACTACATAGAAGTTCCGGGTGGAGCGGAAGATATTCGTCGCGTTTTGAAAGTCAATGAAACAGAAGACACAGAAGCAGGAGCTTACCAGTTTGTGACAGTCGGCATTCGACATGCAACCCTGTCGCATCTTGTCTATGCTTGGTTAACGCCTTTCACGGATATTAGAAGTGCCAAGGAGACTACGGGTGGCTCTACTGATGCAGAATTTATGCGGATCAATCAGTTCTATATGCAAACTTCTCAAAACATGGCCAAGTATCAAGGATTGAAGACGGCTGGGAAAGATATTGAACTCAAGTATCTGGGAGTTTATGTCTTGACCGTGACGGACAATTCAACTTTTAAGGGCATTCTGAACATAGCAGACACCGTGACGGCTGTTAATGACAAAACATTTGACAGTTCAAAAGACTTGGTCGACTATGTCAACTCTCAACAATTAGGAGATACGGTCAAGGTAACCTATGAGGAAGACGGAAAAGTCAAGTCTGCAGAAGGTAAAATTATCACTCTCGAAAACGGGAAAAACGGGATTGGGATTGGCTTGATTGACCGTACGGAAGTGACCAGTGATGTTCCAATTCGCTTTTCAACAGCTGGTATCGGCGGGCCAAGTGCCGGTCTCATGTTTAGTCTCGCTATTTACACCCAGATAGCAGATCCAGGACTTCGTAATGGCCGCATCGTTGCGGGAACGGGAACTATTGATCGTGATGGAAATGTTGGTGACATCGGTGGAATTGACAAAAAAGTAGTGGCAGCCTCTCGTCAGGGAGCCAACATCTTTTTTGCTCCTGACAATCCAGTCACCGAGGAAGCAAAAAAAGCAGATCCCAATGCGAAAAGCAACTATGAAACAGCCTTAGAAGCTGCTAAAACGATCAAAACAGAGATGAAAATCGTTCCGGTTAAGACCTTGCAGGATGCAATTGATTACCTTAAAAACAATCCCTAATTCGTAGAAAAATCAAAAACTAGCGCGCAAGCGGATAAGATGGTATAATAGTCAAATGGTTCAATTATTATTCACTCTAAGTAGTCATATACTCTTTATCTATTTGAGTTTTTACCTTTTAAAGGATCTTGTGAGATGGGAAAAGGTTTTAAAAGTAACTGCTATTAACACAAAAAAAGTTCGTTTGTTGGTAGGTTTCTTTAGTATTGTAATGGGCTACATATTGAGTTCATTCTTTATTAGTTTGTACCAACTGTGGCAAGAAGCACTTAGAGGATTATTATAAAATCAAAAGTAAAGGAAACAACTATGGAAAAAATTGTGGTTCAAGGCGGAGATAATCGTCTGGTCGGGAGTGTGACCATTGAGGGAGCAAAGAATGCCGTCTTGCCCTTGTTGGCAGCGACTATTCTAGCAAGCAAGGGTAAGACAGTCTTGCAGAACGTCCCGATCTTGTCAGATGTTTTCACCATGAATCAAGTAGTTCGTGGTCTGAATGCCAAGATTGACTTTGATGAGGAAGCTCATCTTGTCGAAGTCGATGCGACTGGTGACATCACAGAGGAGGCTCCTTACAAGTATGTCAGCAAGATGCGTGCATCGATCGTTGTCTTGGGTCCAATCCTTGCTCGTGTAGGTCATGCCAAGGTATCCATGCCAGGTGGTTGCACCATTGGGAGTCGTCCAATCGATCTCCACCTCAAGGGCTTGGAAGCTATGGGAGCCAAGATTAGCCAGACAGCTGGTTACATCGAAGCCAAGGCAGAACGCTTGCATGGCGCTCATATCTATATGGACTTCCCTAGTGTCGGCGCGACACAAAACCTGATGATGGCAGCGACGTTAGCTGATGGTGTGACTGTTATTGAAAATGCTGCGCGTGAGCCGGAAATTGTTGACCTTGCTATCCTTCTTAATGAAATGGGAGCCAAGGTCAAGGGAGCTGGTACTGAAACAATTACAGTAACTGGTGTCGAGGAACTCCATGGAACAACTCATAATGTGGTACAGGACCGTATCGAAGCTGGAACCTTTATGGTGGCGGCAGCCATGACTGGCGGTGATGTCCTCATTCGAGATGCAGTCTGGGAGCATAATCGTCCCTTGATTGCTAAACTCCTTGAAATGGGAGTAGAAGTGACGGAGGAGTCGGAAGGCATTCGTGTCCGTTCTCAACTGGAAAATCTTAAAGCTGTTCATGTAAAAACCTTGCCACATCCAGGATTCCCGACAGATATGCAGGCTCAATTTACAGCTCTGATGACAGTCGCAAAAGGGGAATCCACCATGGTGGAAACTGTGTTTGAGAATCGCTTCCAACACTTGGAGGAAATGCGCCGTATGGGCTTGCGTTCGGAGATTATCCGTGATACAGCCCGTATCGTAGGAGGACAAGTCTTGCAGGGAGCAGAAGTTCTATCAACAGACCTTCGTGCTAGTGCGGCCCTGATTCTGACAGGTCTGGTAGCGCAAGGGGAGACAGTTGTCGGCAAACTAGTCCACCTTGATAGAGGTTACTACCGTTTCCATGAGAAGTTAGCTCAACTAGGAGCGAAGATTCAGCGAATCGAGGTAAATGATGAAGAATAAAAACTTACGCTATGTACTCCGTCGCTTACTGTTGATTTTTATCGTA
>CALHBZ010000168.1 GCA_937930605.1 Streptococcus oralis | reverse complement strand
CCCAAAACTGGGATTCCACCTAGTTTTTGCCCTTTTTTCTTTTCATCGTTGTCCAGAATCCCCACTAGCTCAAGATCGCTAGTCGGATGTTGGTAGCTATTCATAAAGAGGGCGCCACCATCGCCAGCACCAATCAAGAAGGTACGACGGTGCTCGCCATCCCCACTACCTTGCTTGCGTTTGGAGTAAATCAACTGCCAAGTGATACGAGGAAGCAAGATGAGGAAGGTACTCAACAAGATAAAGAGCACGATGAAACGGATAGAAAATAGTGGAAGAAAGGCGTAGCAAATCCCATAGGAAAGAACACTACTAAGTGTCACTCCGAAAAAGATTTTCATGAAATCCGTAATCTTACTATAGCGACTAATACTAGCATTAAGCCCCCAAAATCCAATCATGATTTGATAGAAGAGGAAGGCCAAACCAGTATAGATAACATAGTCCACAGGCGCTGGGTTAATCAAGCCATAAAAGAGAATGTAGGACACAATGATGGAAACCACCATACTAACAATGTCAAATACACCCCAAAACACCTGTTTTTGCTGTTTATTTAAAATTTCAACCAGATCAATCACGTAATCTGTTAGTTTTTTATTCATAGGAATTTACTCTCCCTTAAAAGAATGCAAATAAATATATTGTCATTATAACATTTTTTGGCTGTTTTATCTTTTACAAGCCTACTTATTTTTTCTTAATAATTTCACAAAAATAAACTGACGTACAAAACCTGGACAAAGTGCGACGACCGCCTGAATAGCAATGCTTTTCGCATATTCCATGTAGGAAATTTGGCCTCTTTCAAGCATGCGTTGACGAGCCTGACGATAGAGTTTGAGGTAGCGCAAACCACCTCGACGTTCAAACATTCCTGCACCGACACGAACCTTACACAAGATCTGATCGAGGTTTCCAGTCTTGGCTCCTGCGGCAATCATATTGAGCCAGAGAAGGTCATCTTCCATATAAAGTCCGTCTTCGTAGTTGCCTGCCTTGAGAACCATATCCTTCTTGAACATGACAGTCATGTGATTGAAGGCACTTCTCATCCTTTGGTAAGCCACAATGTCTGCGTGCTGAGTTGGAACACGACGGTAAGAAACAATCTCATCAGGATTGTCAATAAATTCTGCAATGTGTCCACCTAAGAGATCCAGATTTTCCTCTTCCATTAGTTGGACTTGCTTTTCGAAGCGGTCAGCTACCGCTATATCATCTGTATCCATGCGAGCGATGATATCGTACTGACACTGTAAAACACCGTATCGAAGAGCCAAACCTAAACCTTGATTTTCTTCTAAGGGGCACCGTTTAACTGGAATGTCTGACTGAGCTTCCACTTCATCTAGCACCTGATAGAGTTCGGGTGTGAGGGGCCCATCCTCTACGAGAACAATCTCACTTGGTTTCAAGGTCTGGTTTTGAACACTTTTGATGGCATCTCTCAAAAATGTCGGATTTTCCTTTACATAGACCGACATCAAGACGCTGATTTTTTGCTTTTCAGACACAGTTTTTCTCCAATTTATAGATTTCCTTCCACTATTTTATCACAAAATTTCCTAGTTTCCTATTTTTATTTTAATTCTATGAAAAACTTAGTAAAAGAGTCTGTATATTTTCAAGCAAGATGGGCTGGACTTTCTAGTCCTCTTCTTGACATTATAAGGAAAAAACCTTAAAATAAGCTGTTATTAAAATCATCTTATCGAGGTTTTCATGAAAAAACAATCACTCTTTTTTATCCTAGGGATTGTCTTAATCGGGACTGTTTTGCGCTCTCCTTTTACTGCTCTTCCAACTATTTTAGGAGATATCGCTCAGGGGCTAGGAGTCGAGGTTAGTTCTCTCGGTATTTTAACCAGTCTCCCTCTCTTAATGTTTGCTCTTTTCTCTGCTTTTGCAAGTCGCTTGGCGCAAAAGATTGGACTAGAGCATCTCTTTACCTACTGTCTCCTTCTCTTAACTATTGGTTCTGTCATTCGTATCTTCAGCCTTCCCCTTCTCTATCTAGGGACCTTGATTGTCGGAGCGAGCATTGCTATTTTTAATGTTCTTCTCCCAAGTATGATTCAGGCAAATCAGCCTCAAAAAATCAGTCTCCTAACGACACTCTATGTCACTTCTATGGGGATTTCCACAGCTATTGCCTCGTATCTATCTGTCCCTATCATCCAAGCTAGTTCTTGGAAGGGCTTGATCCTTGTTCTCAGCTTTCTCTGTCTGGTCACTCTGCTAATCTGGTTGCCAAATCATCGCCACAACCACTATCTAGAAGGGCAGCAAGAAAAGAAATCGAAAGATAATATTCTAAAAAGCAAATCTGTCTGGGCCATCATTGTCTTTGGCGGTCTTCAGTCCTTGCTCTTTTATACAAGTATTACCTGGTTGCCAACTATGGCTATTAGTGCTGGTCTTTCTAATAGTGATGCGGCTCTTCTAGCTTCTATCTTCTCGCTGATCAGCATTCCTTTTTCCATGACCATCCCAAGTCTGACAACTCATCTGTCAGACGGTCACCGTCAAATCATGCTGGCAATAATCTCTATCGCTGGCATGATAGGAATTGCCATGCTCTTATATCCAAGCAATAACTTCCTCTACTGGCTAGTAGTTCACCTCTTGATTGGGACAGCCTGCAGTGCTCTCTTTCCTTATCTCATGGTTTGCTTCTCACTTAAGACAAGTTCGCCTGAAAAGACTGCGCAACTCTCAGGTCTGTCGCAAACAGGGGGCTACATCTTGGCAGCCTTTGGTCCTACCTTGTTTGGTTATAGCTTTGACCTTTTCCAATCTTGGATTCCAGCTGTCCTTGCCCTTCTAGCCATTGATATCATCATGACTATCTCACTCTTTATGGTGAATCGCGCGGATAAGATACTCTAATTATTCTAAAACACTTCTCAGATATAAACAATGCAAAGCCAGACTCTGTCTGGTTTTTTTGGTGCTTATATCAAGAAAAGGCACCATCCATCTATTAGCAGAAAGATGGCATTTTTGATATAATAAGATGTATAGAAACTAATTATCATACGAAAAATAAATTGGTTTATAAAATAGCTACTATTTTAAGTGAGGTGCACAGGATGGATGAACTGAAATACAATTTGGAAGAAAGTTTAGCAGAGTTAGATCAGCTCTTTTACTTATCAGCCAAGGAGACAGATAAGACTGCCTGTGAAGCTCTGGCAGAAAAAGCAAGAATAATTTATGAACAATATCCTGAATCAGAAGACATTGCTTTACTCTATGCTAGGATTTTGTTCAATTTGTCAACCGAACAAACTGAGTTGAAGGAGCGGAAGGCTACTGCTGAAAAATTAGAGAAATTACAGCAACAATTCCAGGATTCACCTGATATAGCTTTACGTTATGTCAGGATTTTGTTCAATTTGTCAACCGAACAGACTGAGTTGAAGGAGCGGAAGGCTACTGCTGAAAAATTAGAGAAATTACAGCAACAATTCCAGGATTCGCCTGATATAGCTTTGCCGTATGCCATGATTTTGTTCAATTTGTCAACCAAGCAAACTGAGTTGAAGGAACTAGAGACCACTGCTGAAAAATTAGAGAAACTACAGCAACAATTCCAGGATTCACCTAATATAGCTTTACGTTATGCTAGGATTCTGTTCAATTTGTCAACCGAACAGACTGAGTTGAAGGAGCGGAAGGCTACTGCTGAAAAATTAGAGAAATTACAGCAACAATTCCAGGATTCGCCTGATATAGCTTTGCCGTATGCCATGATTTTGTTCAATTTGTCAACCAAGCAAACTGAGTTGAAGGAACTAGAGACCACTGCTGAAAAATTAGAGAAATTACAGCAACAATTCCAGGATTCGCCTGATATAGCTTCGAAGTATGCCATGATTTTGGTTAATTTGTCAACCATACAGACTGAGTTGAAGGAGCGGAAGGCTACTGTCGAAAAATTAGAAAAATTGCAGCAAAAATTTCCAAAATCCGAAGAAATTGCTTTTATATATAGTGTGTTCTTAGCAAGCTTATTTGATTATCAAACGGAGGTAGACGAACGTCTTCAAACCACAAAAATAATTAAAAAACTCTATGAACAATTCTCCAACTTTATGTTACAAAATTTTGATGATTTATTTTTTAGTAATGATAATGTTTGTGACAGTAAGAAGTACATGCTATTCAACTTTATCCTAAGGGAAGGGCTTTTAAAGAATACTAAATATGCTATTTTACAAAAATGGACAGTTCGTTATAAAGAAGACTCCAGTGAACTAAAGAACTTGCTATCAATTTATCAAATTGTTCAGAAAATCAAGTATCAACTGGGACTAAAAGACGAATATAAAAATCAGGTGCTTAAATTCGGCCACTACACCAAGGGGAGCACTCTCCAAATTATGTTAGATCAAGAGGAGAATGAAAAGAAGAAAAGTACTTTTTCGGTATCTGGGAAAACTCGTTTGTATAATGCTAATTATATGAATGATCCTGAAGAAGGAATCGTCATAGAACAGATATTGGGCTTAGATAGACGAGATGTTTTGGAACCAAGCTCATGGTTTTTAATGAGTTTTACAAACAAAACGGATGATTTGGCCATGTGGTCCCAGTATGGTGATGATGCCAAAGGTGTTTGTCTAGTACTTCGTGAAGATGATTTTTCTAGATTTACTTCCTTCAATGATGTTTCGTGGCGTCAAGAAAAAAACTTTTTAGAATTCTCTGATAAGATGTATTTACTGAAATCTGAATTAAATAGTAGTTTTGAAAAATCTATCTTTCGGAGTGAAAGTGAAAATTCAGTCGATACTGTTAATGATGAAGGAACTGAACCGAATTCTGTAGAAAAAGATAGTGATTCAAAAGGGAATAGTGATTATCTCTACCGAATTGCCTATGTTAAGCATATAAAGGAAAATTTAAAACTAGAACGAACTGAACTATTTGAGAAGTCGGAAATAGAAGAATTAGAAAAATTGTTGAATAGTTTAAAAGAAAAGCTAGATATCGGTTCAAAAATTACGGAGGAGAACTATCAAAATGCTATTGCTGAATGTATAGAAGAAATTCGCTACTTATTTAAATCTGTTGATTACAAATATGAAAACGAACTTCGTATCTTACGCTATGCCAACCTAGATCCTAGCAATAAGGAAATTAAAATTGATAAAACTTCTGGAGTAGGTAAACTTTATATAGAACGTGAAAATTCAATCCAAATCGGTGAAGTCATTTTCGGTCCTAAGTTTCCGAATCCTGAGTACGTGACTCCTCTATTAAAACTTTTAAATAAGGAAATTAAGTATAAGAAATCTACGATAAAATTTAGATAAAGGCTGACAACATCCTCTAAACTTCTAGTTTTTACTAGGAGTTTTTTTATATATAAAATTTTTACACATATTTCTTGACAGGGCTTTCATATTGAGATACAATATATTTGAAAAGAGTATATATAAAATTTTTATATAATATAAAGGAGGTTTCCCATGTACTTCCCAACATCCTCTGCCTTGATCGAGTTTCTCATCTTGGCTGTACTGGAGCAGGGGGATTCTTATGGTTATGAGATTAGCCAAACCATTAAGCTCATCGCCAATATAAAAGAATCTACGCTCTATCCCATTCTCAAAAAATTGGAAGCCAGTGGCTTTCTAACCACCTACTCTAGAGAGTTTCAGGGGCGTATGCGCAAATACTACTCCTTGACCAATCGGGGCGTAGAGCAGCTCATTACTCTAAAGGAAGAGTGGACGCTCTATACCGACACCGTCAACGGCATCATAGAAGGGAGTATCCGCCATGACAAGAACTGACTATCTGACTCAGTTAGAAACCTATCTCCATAAACTACCTGAAGTCGACCGCATTGAAGCCATGGACTACTTTAAGGAACTATTTGACGATGCAGGTCCAGAGGGCGAAGAGGAGCTCATTGCTAGTCTGGGAACACCAAAAGAAGCGGCTCATGATGTCCTCTCTAACCTCCTCGACAAAAAAGTTAATGAGACACCAGCTCAAAAGAATGACCGCCAACTGCTACACATTGCCCTACTTGCCTTACTAGCAGCCCCTATCGGAATCCCTGTGGGAATTGCAATTATCTTAACCATTATCGGGCTTTTTATCGCAGCTGCCTCCGTCATTCTAGCCTTCTTTACCGTCTCTGTGACAGGTATCCTGCTGGGCGGACTCTTTATCGTAGAGAGCTTTAGTGTCCTAGTCGAAGCCAAATCTGCCTTTATCTTGATTTTCGGGGCTGGTTTGCTTGCTATCGGTGCTTCTTCTCTTGTTCTACTAGGTATCTCCTATGTAGCTCGTTTCTTTGGCCTCCTAATCGTCCGCTTGGTACAATGGATTCTTAAAAAAGGAAAGAGAGGTGACAGACATGCGTAAATTGACGAAAGGATTTCTCATTTTTGGTGTGGTTTCTACAATCCTTGGTTTTATCATGATAGTTGCAGGTGCCCAGTCCAATGGTATTCAAAGTTTGCTTGCCATGTCAAAAGACCCCGTCTATGACAATCGCACCGAAGAAGTAACCTTTGGAAGTGAAGTGGAAAAACTTGATTTGACCCTTGAGGAACATAGCCTAACCATCACAGAGTCTGTAGATGACAAGATCCATATCACCTATCATCCGTCAGTGTCTGGCCGTCACGATCTAACTACTGGAATGAGTGACAAAACACTGAGCGTCACTGACAAACAAGCCTCCCAACATCGTTTTCTCGGTTCAGGAATCGAAAGCCTACTTCGTATCGCCAGCAACTATTCTAATCGTTTTGACGAAGTCGTTCTCTCCCTACCCAAAGGAAGAAAGCTGCAAGCTATCACCGTCTCAGCCAATCGTGGACAAACTAATATTCGTCAAGCCAACCTTGAAAATGCAACCATCAAAACAAAAGGCTATCTCTTAAGACTAACAGAAAGTTCTATCAAGAACAGCACATTAACGGCACCTCATATCATCAATATCTTTGATACCGAATTGACAGATAGTCAGGTCAAGACGGAGGGAGCACACATCTATGCTGAAAATATCCAAGTTCACGGCAAGGTCGAGCTAGAGGCTTATTCAACTCTACAACTCATTCTCTCCCAGAAAGAGACCGACCGTATCAATCTAGAAATTTCTTCTCAACATGGTGGTATCTATCGTCAACCCAAAGAAGAACATCGTGGACAAAAAGAGAATGTACTTGCCAACCCTTATAAAACGGAAAAAGCAGATATCAAGGACCTACTCATTGCAAAAGCCAACCAAGATATCTACCTACCAAAAGAAGAGTACTCTTCTCCATCTAGAAACCATTGACAAAAACGCTTTCATCTGCTAATCTAAAAATAGAAAACGATCATAAAAAAGGAGGTTCCACCATGACACAAGAATGGTTTGAAAGCGCCGATCTTGAGAAGAAATCAGCTCAGACGAAATCGGAAATCCAGCCCGACCAACCAGAGACTTCGGATACTGTAGAGACCGAACCACAAGCAAGCCAAGAAACACCTGTCTCACCTAAAGAGTCGGAAAGGCATGAGGAGGAAGCTCCAGAAACGATAGAAGAAGACCAAACCGAGGAAGAGGGAGAAGGGAAAGCTGAAGAGGAACGCAACCAAGAAAACTCTGTAAAAGAGAAAAGCATCCTCAGCAAAGCTTTAGATAGTCCCTATATCCCAGACATTGACCCCCGCAAAACTGCTCAATTCAAAGAAGAAATCGCACTATTTTGGACTTGGCTGCTGGACGCTATCCAAGAACCAACTGCCAGCAAGACTAGGGACCAAAAGCATCGTTATAGTGTCTTTGCCCTACTCACCTTGCTGTCGTCAATCAACCTTTTCTTTAGTATCTATCATATCAAGCGCCTCTACTATGGCTATATGGTCTCTATTGCTAATAGTTCTCCTAACCAGCTCCCACCTTTAGATCTCTTTGCTGGACTTTCGATTCTGGTCGCTAGCGCTCTATTTTACTTTTCCATCATTTTGGGAGGCTTTACTGTCCGACGTGTGCTGGACCAGGAAAGCGACTTTACATTCCAAGAAGCCTTTGATCGGTATAGCAGACTCTTTGCTATCCCACTTGTCCTAACAGCTCTAGCAAGTTTCTTTGCACTCTTTGGTGGCTTACGATTTGCTGGCATCCTCACTCTTCTAAGCATGGCCATCTTTGCCCTTGGCAATCTCTTTGTGATTAGCAAGCCAAGTAAGACCAGTAGCCTCGACCCATTTTATCGATTCCTGCTAACTGTCTTACTTGATGGTGCCATTCTCTTACCCTTCTTCATTGCAGAGCTCGCGCTGACAGTGGACTACCTTCGCATCCTGACATTCTTTTAACCAAAATCCCTGTCATTTGTTAATGACAGGGATTTTTATGCTTACTCTTTTTTGAACAGTGTCTACTTGATGATTGCCAATCCTTCAAAGTCTTGTCCTAGGATGGATTGTACTTCTAATTGATTAGCATCTAATTGCTGGTAAAATTCTTTTGGTAGTGACTCTAGGAATTTTGCATAGTCCAAGCGAGCAATGGCTTCATAGTCTTCTGCTTTTGAGCCATCACCAGAAATCTTCACCAGGTCAATCTCCCAAACAAGCTCCTTGCCCGCCAGCTGCTCGGTATAAGGAGCTGGTACAAAGGGTTCCTTTGGCAAAATCGTCTTGACTCCCTGGGCCAGGTGATAGATACCGTACACCTTGCCTTGAGCATCTGGGTAAAATTTCACACTGGCAAGGTAGGCATCAGAGCCTTGGACCTTCTTGACCAGCTCTTCAAAACGTGCCAATCCATCCTCTGCTAAAAAGCTCTCTAGGTAGTCCTTGTTGAGATAGATCGGGGACAAGAGCCCTTGGCAATATACTAAACGAATCGCCTTATCAGCTAGATAATGCTTGACCGTTTGTCGGAAATAAGCTTCAAAGTCAAAGCCTTCTAGCCCTTCTACCGCTTGCCCCAACTTGCCAGATAGGGCCTGGAGGAGAGTTTCTACAATCTCCCAGTCCGCTCTAGTAAGGAAATCTGGGATCACCACTTGATAACCTTTTCGACTATCCGCATAGTTGACCTTGAAGAGAAATTGCGACTGGCCTACAATCCCACACTCGATATACTCGAGACGGTTAAGAGGCTGACGGAGATAGACCGCATCATAACTGTGTGACTCCAAGTCCTCCACCAAGGACAAGATGGACTTGGCAGTCAAAATCTCCTGTTGTCCTAGAATGCTTTCTTTATTTGGGATAAAAAATGTTTTCGCCATAACTGGCCTCCTTTGAAATCGTTTACATATAGTATAACCTATTTTCCTGAAAGATACAGAAACAAACTTTAGATTTTTAGATAAAAAGCATAGAAAAACAGCCCCTGAAGGCTGTTTACTTTATACTGAGGCGACTTGATCCAAGCTTTCACCGATAGCTGCTAGGCGCTCAACAACTTCTGCTTGTGTCAATTCATTTTCTGAAACATAGCGGTTACGTGGGTGAACACGACACTCGTGTGAGCATCCACGAAGGTACTTGTCTTCATTTTCTTCTGATGTTAGGATACGACGGTTACAGAAGGGATTTCCACAGTTGACATAACGTTCACATGGTGTTCCATCAAACCAGTCTTTCCCTACGATGGTTGGGTTGACATGGTTGACATCAACTGCGATACGCTCGTCAAAGACGTACATTTTCCCATCCCAAAGCTCACCTTGAACTTCTGGATCTTTACCGTAAGTTGCGATACCGCCATGAAGCTGACCGACATCTTTGTAGCCTTCACGCACCATCCAGCCTGAGAATTTCTCACAGCGAACACCACCAGTACAGTAAACAACCACGCGCTTGTCCATGAATTTTTCCTTGTTGTCACGAACCCATTGTGGCAACTCACGGAAGTTGCGGATGTCTGGGCGAATAGCTCCGCGGAAGTGTCCTAGGTCGTACTCATAATCGTTACGTGTGTCAAGGACAACTGTATCTTCGTCAAGAAGGGCTTCTTTGAACTCTTTTGGAGACAAGTAAGCACCTGTTGTTTCAAGTGGGTTGATGTCGTTGTCAAAGTCGTTGTCTTCCAAACCAAGGTGGACAATTTCTTTCTTGTAGCGAACAAACATCTTCTTGAAGGCTTGTTCATTTTCTTCGTCAATCTTGAACCAGAGGTCTTCCATTCCTGGGAGGCTGTGAACGTAGTCCATGTATTTTTGAGTTGTTTCGTAGTCACCCGAAACGGTTCCGTTGATTCCCTCGTCAGCGACTAGGATACGACCTTTGAGGCCGATTGATTTACAGAAAGCCAAGTGATCTGCCGCAAATTGCTCTGCATTTTCAATTGGAGTATAGAGGTAGTAAAGTAAGACACGAATATCTTTTGCCATAAGATTTGTTCTCTTTTCTATTCTTAAATTTTCAGAATTTTTCATCTAACTATACTAGTATACCCACTTGGGAAAGTGATTGCAATTTATTTGACCGGAAATTTATAGAAAACGCCCTGTCCCTACACTTCATCAGTAACTATACCGAATCGCAGATAATTCTCTCAATTTTTTGATTTACATCCTAAAAATCACTACCTCCCCTAGAGAACTAGGGAAGGCAGTGATCACATTTTTAGGATTTAGGAATGAATACACGAAATCAATCAATCTTATGATTTTTTGTTTTTCAAGAACTCGTCGTATTGTTTTTGCATTTCATCCAATACTTTTTGGTAAGCACCTTCAGATTTAAGTTTTGCCATCAATTCTGGAATAGCTTTTTCTGGGTCTAGAGTACCAGTGTTGATAGCTGTATCGAATTGTTGCATAGTGTTAGTGATAGCTGAGATGTCAGATTTCACGTTGTCAGTGTTAAAGATAAATCCAAGCGCTGGAGATTCTTTTGCAGTTTCCAAGTCTTTCTTAGATTGTGCAATTTGCTCATCTGTTACATTTTCGTTGATGTAAAGGATCCAGTTGTTACCAGTGTTCCATCCTGACATGTGAG
>CALHBZ010000167.1 GCA_937930605.1 Streptococcus oralis | reverse complement strand
GACGAGCTTCATGCTTTCCTGCTGCTATTTCACACAAAGGCTATTGTACCATGAAAAGCTAGATTTGTAAAGGGATTTTACGCCTTTATTTCAAATTGAGACAGAATGTAAACTTGCTTCCTAAGCCATATTGACTTTCTGCTGTGATATCGCCGCCAAGCTGATGGGCTAGTTCTCGTGCAATAGCAAGACCTAAGCCATGTCCGCCTGTTTTCATATTGCGCGAAGTTTCTACACGATAAAGTCGTTTAAAGATTTTTTCCAAATCCTCAGGAAAGATCCCCTGGCCCTCGTCTTTCACACTGATTGTCAGCTCTTGTTCTGTTAATTGGGCAAGAACCTCGATTCTGGTTCCTGGTTCTGAATATTTAAAGGCATTGTTTAACAAATTGACCAGAATGCGAGAAAGTTTGTCAGAATGGCTCTTGATTTTCGCCGACTCAGGTGATACTTGAATGTAAACATCTCGCTCCTCTTGTTCAATCTGGAGTTGAAATTCACTCATTGACTCAATCAGCAACTGATCTAAAAAGACCTCTTCGACTTCTTCATCAGCAGTTTCTTGAGGTTGTGTGTTAAGAGTCAAAACATCCAATTCCTCTACTAGCTTGTTTAGACGCTCAGTTTGCCGACCAATCGTGGCTAAGTAGTGGAGCCGCTCCTCTTCCTTAATCACTCCATCTAGAATTCCCTCCACAGTAACCTGAATGGAGGTAATGGGAGTTTTAATATCGTGAGAGAGCTGCGCAATCATCATTCTCTTTTCTTGCTCGCTCTCATCAAGTGATTGAAAGGTGGCTTGCAAATTGTGGGACATGTCGTTAAAAGCCTGTCCCAGCTCTTGAAATTCTAATGGTCCTTTGGTTTCAATTTCTGTGCTGAAATCCTTGCTGGCTATATCCTGAGCTTGTTTTTTCAAATGTTTCAGAGAAGAGAACACAGGCGACAAAAGAAAGATGCTCACTGCAGCGCCAATGAAACTAGCAATCAAGGTCATTCCAACTAAAAAGTAAACTTCACTTTTCTCGATCAACATTCGTTGGACGGCCCAGAAAACGACCAAAATCGTTAGTAGAGTCGACACTAGGTACCCCACTAAAATATAGTTTTTTAATTTCATTTTCTACCTCTTGGTTTTTCCATCTTATAGCCCAAACCCCAGACAGTTTTGATAGCAGGAGCATTTGAATTTGTATACTTAGTCAACTCTTGCCTCAAAGCATGGATATGAACATTGAGTGTATTGGTATCATCCACATAGTCCTCTTGCCATACCTTCTCGTAAAGTTCCGTCTTTGAAAAGACTCTCTCAGGATTACTGGCCAATATCCATAGAAGTTCAAAGGATTTTACTGTCAATTCCAAAGGTTGATCCCCAATGCGAACCTCATGAGTCACATGGTTGATTACCAAGTCACCAAACTCGATCTGTTCTGTCTCTCTTCCACGGCTAAGGCGACGCAAGATATTATTTACTCTTAAAACCAATTCGCGTGGGCTAAAGGGTTTGACTATAAAATCATCTGCCCCCAAACTTAATCCATAAATCTTATCCTGCTCGCTTGTCTTAGCAGTTGTAAAGAGGAAGGGTTGATCCGGAGCGATATACTGAACTTCACTGATAAAATCATAACCGTCCATATTGGGCATCATGATATCTGTGATGATGAGGTCAATAGATTTTTTTCTGAAAAGTTCTAATCCCTCCTTGCCATCATGGGCGACTAAAACATCGTATCCTGCCTGTAAAAGATAGCGATTTTGAATATCTAGAATATCTATCTCATCATCAACCAGCAAAATTGTCTTTTTCATCTGACACTCCTTTGATAAAAACAGTGTTATACTTGCTTTAGTATAACACTATTTTCTCTAATGTTTAAATGATTTGAATCTAATCTTCTCGTTTGGTTGTCAAACCTAAAAGTCCAACAAGGCCTGCCAAGGCTAGACCAAAGATACCAAGTCCAGCTGTAGCCGTTTGAGCTTCCCCAGTATTTGGTAGCATCGCTTTATCATCTTTTTTCATCATATTAGCCATTGAGCTAGAAGCCGGTTGATTGCTCTTCATATCTGACATACGGTGATTTGTACCCATCATACCCTCAGTTGTACCTGTAGAACCTGTTTCAGAAGGTTTCGTATTCATCTGACCTTGTTGAGATAGTATTGTCGCCATTTCTTTTCCACGAAGCTGAATCGTTACTTGACGAGTAGCAACTAGATTACTCAAATCTGGTTTGCCATCTTTAGAACCATACACTTTTACAGTAGCTTGGTAAGTGTGAGTGCCATTGGCACGAAGTTGATCTAGAAGGGCTTGTCCTTCTTTGCCTGTCGTGTTGCCATTCAAATCTACTTCGTAGAAATATTGGCCTTTAGCCAAGCCTTCAAGTGGCAATAGCGCTGAGTTATTCGCTGTTCCATTGTCAGACCATGGAGCTTTGTCTGAGGCTTTTAACAAAAGGCGAGTCAACATACCATCTCCACCAAAAGCTTCGTATGGAATAACTTGGTTGACACCAGCTGTAAATGGACCTGGGAAATTAGCTCTATCCAAGTAAGAAGCTGGGACATCTACTGTATCTTTGGTGTTGTCGGCCACACCTTTTTGCACTTCAGCTGGGGTGGTCAAACCATTCAAATTGACAGTCAAATCTTTAGTCGCTACAAGATTGCTCAAGTCTGCCTTGCCATCTTTCGCACCG
>CALHBZ010000166.1 GCA_937930605.1 Streptococcus oralis | reverse complement strand
GAATGTGCCTTGGTACCAGATCCAAGTCCAATTTCTCAGTCAGGCATTACCTTCTTTAATACTCTTTTCGACGAAAATGCGTCAAACCACTTGGCTATCGGTGCAGCCTATGCGACTAGCGTCGTTGGTGGAGCAGAGATGAGCGAAGAAGAGCTTGAAGCTGCAGGACTTAACCGTTCAGATGTTCACGTGGATTTTATGATTGGTTCTAGCCAAATGGATATCGATGGTATCCGTAAGGATGGAACACGCGTACCCCTCTTCCGTAATGGAGACTGGGCTATTTAAGGAGTTACAATGCTTGGAAGTATGTTTGTTGGTCTCCTAGTGGGACTCTTGGCAGGGGCTTTGACCAATCGCGGAGAGAGCATGGGATGCTTTGGGAAAATGTTTCTCGGCTGGATTGGTGCCTTTCTGGGCCACTTGCTCTTTGGAACTTGGGGACCAATCCTAGCAGGAACGGCCATTATCCCAGCGATTTTAGGAGCCATGATTGTCTTGGCTATTTTCTGGAGACGAGGAAGTTAGTTTCTTGAAAAATTAGAAAAAGGAGGTTGGTCACTTGGACCAGCCTCCTTTTGAGTATGATATAATTTCATAGTTTCGCAAAATTGGTAAGCTAGATAGTTTCTATATTTTTATCGAATTTCTCTATATAAATCTTCCATGCTTTATTTGATGAGCTCATCATTACTCGCTATAGAGAAAGTGCCAAGTATTTTTTATAGATAATGCGAACAGATACTCTTTAAAAATGTGTTATAATATAATAACAAGGAGGTTTATATTATGATTGAAGCCATTAAAAATTACACTTATAAGTCGTTTAAAAATTATTCTACTCCAGAGAAGTTCTTCAAACAGAAAAATATACTGTTTGGCTATAATGGTAGGGGAAAGAGTTCACTGTCTAAAGGGATCGTTGAGGAATACTCTAAAAAAGATACCACGGAAGAGTCAATTCGATTTTTTAATAGAGACTATGTAAAAAATCGATTGTTATTAGATAATAGTGACTCTACTATTAAGGGAATTAAAGTTTCTTTTAGTAAAAAAGATGCAGATATCGCAAAAGAGATTGCAGAATTACAAAAACAAATAGAAGACGTTACGGAGCGAAAAAAGGAAAATACTCAAAACCGACAGACTATTCGAAAAAAGATTGATAATATTCACGATAGTAAAAAAGGAACTGCGAATATCAATAAAAAGCAATCTAAACTTAAAGTTGAAGAAGTTATAGAACAATACTCGGTAGATTTAGAAAATGCACTAAAAGTGAACAATCGAGAATATATTAAAAAGTTTACTGCTGACAGTGATGAGTTGGAAAAGGAAAAGGATAGAATAACAAGGACTCAACTTCCCGATCTGAAAATACAAGAGATTCCTACTGATGATAAAGAATTTTTATTCGATGCCTTGCAAAAAAAATATATACTGATTGGTGACATCCCGACTTCTGAGGTAATTAGATGGCTGGAGAAAGGTGTCTCGTTACATGATGAATCGGATACTATATGTAAGTTCTGTCATAATAATTTTAATCTTGAAGATGTAAAAGATTCTATTAGAAGATATAAAGAAGATTCTAAGCAGAAAGATATCTTTAGATTAGAAGCAATTAAGGAGTGTTTAGATAGTAATATAAAGAACATTGATAATGCTGAAAGAATTAAGGGGAATTTATTTGTTCTTGGATGTTCTGAAGAAGAGATAGATAAAATATTTAATTTTGATTATTTAGAATATACCACTCATCTTAAAGAGGAAATTGAAAGAAAGATTCTAAACATGGATAAATCAATAGAAATAGAAGATTCTATTTTAGAATTTGAAAAAGAAGTCAGTAAAAGATCCAAAGAAATTCAGGATATACATAAAAAAAAGTTAGATGAAATAAATACTTCAATCGGCAATATTGAAAGGATTACGAAAGGAACGATTGCAATTGCTATTGAAGAATCAAATATTTCAGAAGAAATTAAAAATATTCAAAAAAATGAAGCAGAAATTGAGAAAATTGAAAATAGAAATAAGGAACTTTTAGGGGAAATACGAACTTTAGAAGAAAGCAAATCTGAATATATTGATTTTATGGATTTCTTAAACGAAGTGTTAAGTAGTTTAGGAATTCAGATTACATTAAGTTTAAAGGACAATAATTATTATTTGAGACATACCCTTGAAGATTGCGACCTAACAATTGATAATATCAGTGAGGGAGAGAAAAACCTTTTAGCATTATTGTATTTTTACTTTGAATTATACAGTGATAAAGAGCAGAAAAAATTTAAGCCTGAAATTAAACTTGTAGTAATAGATGATCCGATATCAAGTCTTGATGATTCTAATAAGTTCTATGTTTTAGAGATAGTTAAAAAGATACTGTCTGAAAATTTCCCTCAAATATTTTTACTTACTCATTCTTGGAATGATTTTTGTCAAATTACATATGGAATAAAAACTGCGGACACTAATTACGGAATTTTTGAAATATATAAAAACTCAAGTAACAATTTTTATAGTGAAATACGAGCTTGCCAAGGGAATATTGCCCCGTATAAGAAATTATTTAAAGAAATCTCTATATTGAAAGATAAAAATACAGATGAATTGGAGCAGTGCGAAATTTATCATGCGGCTAATAGTATGAGGCGTATTTTTGAAGAATTTTTAAACTTTAAAAAACCAAATCTTCTTCCACAAAAGTCTAATCAAGCCGAAATAGAATCTCTATACTATGAAGCTACAGGAAAAACATTAGGGAACAACAAGAAGCGTAAGCTGGGAGAGTTGCTTACTTTTATAAACGTCTTGTCACACCGACCGATTAGAGCGGATGAAATAGTGCAAAATAGTAAAACCTTAATGCAAATCATAGAGGGCATGGACAAAGTTCACTTTAATGAGATGAAAAAATGAGATGAAAAATTTTCTATGTAGTTTATAAAAATTAGTGGATAAAAACGTTGGTGACCGAGAATCATTGGCTTTAAGGGTGCATAGTTGGTTGGTCATTGAGTCAGCCTCCTTTTGAGTATGATATAATAGTTCTATGAGATTAGATAAATTTTTAGTTGCCTGCGCTGT
>CALHBZ010000165.1 GCA_937930605.1 Streptococcus oralis | reverse complement strand
ATCTGAGACATAGGGATTCCTCTTAGAACCATTTTTTATGGATGAGATAGAGAGTGAGTGAAACACTCATAGCAAAGGCGATAAAGACGATTAACCAGAAGGCGTGAGGCTCACCGTTTAGAGGGATTTCATTATCTTTAAAGTTCATTCCGTAGGCTGAGAAAATCATGGTTGGGATAGACATGACGATGGTCACGAGAGCCAGGGTCTTCATGATGTTGTTCTGGTTGTTAGAAATGATGGAGGCAAAGGTCTCTGTCATAGAGTGAAGGACGTTTCCATAAATATCTGCCATCTCAATGGCCTGTTGGGTTTCAATCAGGGTGTCCTCAAGTAGGTCTTCGTCCTCTAAGTATTTTTTGATATTGCTGGTTGCGCTGGTCAATTTCTTAATCACGCGCTCATTTGTCTTAAGCGAGGCCTTGAAATAGACGATGGTCTTTTCCAATTCCATGAGTTCGATCAACTCTTCGTTTCGAGTAGATTTGTGAAGTTGACTTTCGATCTGGTCACTCTTACGGTCAATCGAACGGAGGGCTGTCAGGTAAAGTTCAGCGTTGCGGTAGAGAATCTGGAAGATAAAACGTGAACGCATAAAGGTGTAGAAGTTGCGCAGTCTACGGTTGATAAAGACATCGAGAACAGGGAGGGATTCCAAGCAAGTAGTGATAATGGTTTCCTCTGTGATGATAATCCCTAGCGGAATCGTTACGTAGTAGGTACGATTGTTTCTTTCCTCTGTGATAGGAACGTCCACGATGATCAAAGTATACTCATCTTCAATGGTGATACGGGACATTTCTTCCGCATCGAGCGGTGCTCGGAGGTCGGCAATGTCAATATCAAAGGCGTTGGCGATTTCCAGTGATTCATTTTGTGTAGGATTGACGAGGTTGATCCAAGTACCCGGTTCAAGCGTGTCGATCTCTTTAAATTCAGTTGTTGTAGAGAGAAAAACTTGTTTCATATACCCTATCCTTTCCTACTATTCAGTGTTTGGTTTTTTGCACCGTACTATTATACTATAAAAACAGATTTTTGGGTAATAGAATTTCACATTTTTTGGTATAATGGAAAGCAATAATGGACTAGAAAGAACAAAGATGCAAGATAAAATTGTGATTCATGGGGCGCGTGCCCATAACTTAAAAAACATCGACGTGGAGATTCCAAGAGACAAGCTAGTTGTTGTAACAGGCTTGTCAGGTTCTGGGAAATCCAGTCTAGCTTTTGATACCCTTTATGCGGAGGGGCAGCGTCGTTATGTAGAGAGTCTATCAGCCTATGCCCGTCAGTTCTTGGGTAACATGGAAAAACCAGATGTAGATGCCATTGATGGTCTCAGCCCAGCTATTTCCATCGACCAGAAAACGACCAGTAAAAATCCTCGTTCGACCGTTGGGACGACGACTGAAATCAATGATTATCTGCGTCTTCTCTACGCACGTGTGGGGACGCCTTACTGTATCAACGGACAT
>CALHBZ010000164.1 GCA_937930605.1 Streptococcus oralis | reverse complement strand
TCCGCCAAGTTGATGCCTGACCACTCTGATCCGTAGTTGATAAGTTTAGAAGCTGTCACTTCTCCAAAGGTCTTATCTCCAATCTGGACAAAAGTTGGGGGAACTAGAGTATTACGAAGGGTCTTGCTAGCCGCTTCTTCACCGTTAGATTGAGCAGAGTAGGCTGTACGATCGATGGCAAAGTTCAAGGCCTGACGAAAATTTTTATTTAAAATCGCTGTTTGTGTTGATTTCTTTTGCTCATCCATCGTTTTAGCTGTGTGGTTATAGGCTTTACGGTTAACGTTAAAGTTGAAGTACCAAGACGTCTTGTCTTGTAAGCTATAAACGATATTGTCTTGGTATTTTTCTTTTGTCTTGGTATAGCTCGAGCTATTTGGATAGACTCCCGCAAGCGTATAGGCACCACTTTCAAAGTTTCGAATGGTCATCTCCTGATCTGAGCCATCAAAGTAGGCTAACTTAACTTTTTCAATGGTCACTTTATCATGATCATAATAGTGCGGGTTCTTGACATACTCGATTGAAGACTTTGATGTGAAATCTTTTAACAGATATGGACCATTATAAAGGATACTGTCTGGCGTCAAAGTCCCAAAATCTTTATCCTTTGATTTCAAGAACTCTTCGTTAACTGGGAAAAGGATACTGTTGGTTGTCTTTGAATTCCAGTACGGCTCTGGTCGAGTCAAAGTGTACTCAACCGTATAGTCATCTAAGGCTTTCACACCAACTGTTGTGAAGTCATTGGTCGCACCTGTCACATAGTCATTCAACCCCTTGATAGAGTTTTGGATGAGATCCATGGCTTGCCCTTTGTTGTCCGTAGCATATTTGATACCTGTGACAAAATCTTGAGCTTTGACTGGAGCGTACTCTTCTCCATCAGCAGTGTACCACTTGGCATCTTTTCTGAGCTTGTAGGTATAGGTCAAACCATCTGCTGAAACTGACCAATTCTCAGCTAAGGCTGGCGTTAGGTTGCCATAGCTATCATTTTCTAGCAAACCATCTACAAGATTGGTAATAACGGCAGTATTATCTGCATAATAGTCTAAAAGATAGTTAAATGTCGTCGGATTTGCACTAAAAGTTGATGAGAAGGTGCTTGTATCTGTATTGGACTGTCCACAAGCTGTCAGTAAAATCCCTGTAGCTAGAACAAGACCAGTTCCGATGAGTCTTTTTTTCATGTTCATCCTCTACTCCTTTATGTCACTTTTTATAACATAGGTAT
>CALHBZ010000163.1 GCA_937930605.1 Streptococcus oralis | reverse complement strand
GGTAAATTCGTTAAAGTTTCTGCTGAACGTGATCCAGAACAAATCGACTGGGCTACTGACGGTGTAGAAATCGTTCTTGAAGCAACTGGTTTCTTTGCTAAGAAAGATGCAGCTGAAAAACACCTTAAAGGTGGAGCTAAGAAAGTTGTTATCACTGCTCCTGGTGGAAACGATGTTAAAACAATCGTATTTAACACTAACCACGACGTTCTTGACGGTACTGAAACAGTTATCTCAGGTGCTTCATGTACTACAAACTGCTTGGCTCCAATGGCTAAAGCTCTTCAAGACAACTTCGGTGTTGTAGAAGGATTGATGACTACTATCCACGCTTACACTGGTGACCAAATGATCCTTGACGGACCACACCGTGGTGGTGACCTTCGCCGTGCTCGCGCTGGTGCTGCAAACATCGTTCCTAACTCAACTGGTGCTGCTAAAGCTATCGGTCTTGTAATCCCAGAATTGAACGGTAAACTTGACGGATCTGCACAACGCGTTCCAACTCCAACTGGATCAGTTACTGAATTGGTAGCAGTTCTTGAAAAGAATGTTACTGTTGATGAAGTGAATGCAGCTATGAAAGCAGCTTCAAACGAATCATACGGCTACACAGAAGATCCAATCGTATCTTCAGATATCGTAGGTATGTCTTACGGTTCATTGTTCGACGCAACTCAAACTAAAGTTCTTGATGTTGACGGTAAACAATTGGTTAAAGTTGTATCATGGTACGACAATGAAATGTCATATACTGCACAACTTGTACGTACTCTTGAATACTTCGCGAAAATCGCTAAATAATTCATGAGTTAATAAAGGCAAGACCTATTGGTCTTGCTTTTTTCTATTTTTAGATAAAACAAAATGGATGATTTAGAGGTCATCCATTCTTTTTTAATTCTCTTTCAAATGTATCAGAAAGGGCAGTAAAACTCAATTTTTCTAAGGTGAGTGGGTGGGTAAAGGAAAGGCGAAAAGCGTGAAGCATGAGCCGGCTTGCCTTTGATTTACTATTATAGAGAGGGTCGCCTAGGATAGGGAAGTTATGGTGAGAAAGGTGAACACGAATCTGATGCGTTCGACCAGTCTTTAGTTTACAACGAACCAGAGAAGTCTTGTTTGGAAATTGCTTTAATCGACTCACCTGTGTTTCAGCATATTGCCCCCTTTTAGAATCCACCACCCGTTTTCTGCGATCGTGTCTATCACGACCAATTTTATCTCGGAAGATAAGTTCTTTACTCTCTACTTGTCCTTCTACGAGTGCCCAGTACTTGCGAGCGATTTCCTTTTTCTCCAACAAACGATTGAGAATGGGAAGGATAAAAGGATTTTTGGCGAAAAGCACTAAACCGCTTGTTTCCATATCCAGGCGATGAACAACATAGCAAGTTTGCCCGACGTAGGCAGAGACATGGTTGAGTAGGGCAATTTCATCTGGTTGATTACCGTGCGTTTTCATCCCTTCAGGTTTGTTAACAACGATGAGATGTTGGTCTTGGTAAATCTCCTGAACAAGGTCTGGCTTGCCCAAAAGGCTTTCCTTTGTGGGATAATCTTCTTCGTCAAAAGTCAATTGACAAATATCCCCTGGCTTCACCATCTCGTTCCAGTGAACTTCTTTGTGGTTAATTAAGATGTTCTTCTTTATTCTCAAAAAATGGCGAATCTTTCTAGGAATGAGGAGTTGTTCCTCTAGAAATTGTTTGACCGTCATTTGAGACAAGGATTCGGGTAATGTAAATGTGAATTGCATACAGATATTGTAACAAAAAAAGCCCTATTTGGATAGGAAATAGCTAAATTCTTG
>CALHBZ010000162.1 GCA_937930605.1 Streptococcus oralis | reverse complement strand
AGTCCTTTAACAAGAAAAGAATTGCAACACATTCTTTCCTTGACCGAAAATGGTACTGATGACATCATTTCAACTCGCTCAAAAATTTTTCAAAAATTGGATATTGATGTAGAGAGTATTTCGGTATCGGAGTTGCTTCAGTTGATTGAGCAATATCCTAGTCTTTTGCGTCGCCCAATTATTATAGATACCAAACGCATGCAGATCGGTTTTAATGAAGATGAGATTCGTGCTTTTCTCCCTCGTAGTTACCGTAAACAAGAATTGAAAGAAGCAACATTGAGAGCTGGTATTGGATAGATGAACAAACAGTATAGTTACCCACTAGATTTGTCGTGGAGCACTGAAGAACTTGCTTCAGTGCTTTCTTTTTTTAATGATGTTGAAGCTGCCTATGAAGATAAGGTAGAAGCAAAAAAACTGCTAGATTCCTACAAGGAATTTAAATCCGTAGTTCCGAGCAAAAGCGAAGAAAAGCGCTTAGGTCGCGAATTTGAAACTGCTAGCGGTTATTCCTTCTATCATGCAGTTCAATTAGCAAAAGAAAAAAGAGAAGGGAAGATTTCTCTTGGAAACTAAATTTGAATTTGCCAAACAGATTGTGCAGGAAGCTGCAGATTACATTTTGGCCCACATGCAAGAAGATTTGCAGGTCGAGCGAAAATCTTCACCTACTGACTTGGTGACGCGTTTGGATAAGGAAGTTCAGGATCTCCTTGTTGAGCGGATCAAGTCCTCCTATCCTGAGGACTTGATTTGTGCAGAAGAAGGCTGTTTGCGTGCGGCAGTTGGACAAGGTTTCGTTTGGGTAATTGATCCCATTGACGGTACCAATAACTTTGTCGCTCAGCAGGAAGATTTTGCCGTTATGTTGGCTTATTTTGAGAATGGTGTGGGCAAATTTGGTATCATCTATGATGTCATGAAAGGTGATTGTTACCATGGTGGTGGTGTCTTTCCTCCTTGTCGTAATAATGAGCCCTTACCGACTTTTAAAAAGAAATCTCTTCAAGAATTTTTAGTTGCCGCTAACTCAGGTATGTTTGAAAGCAATGAGTGGGGCTTGGCGGATTTGGGCCGAGCAGCATTGGGAGTCCGTGTCTATGGCAGTGCGGCCATCAGTTTTGCCAAGGTTTTATCAGGACGTCTTCTGACTTATATCACCTACTTGCAACCATGGGATTACGCTGCAGCCAGCATCCTAGGGGAAAGTCTGGGCTATTGTCTTCTTACAGTTTCTGGTGAGCCTGTTGATTTTCAAACGCGTCAGCCGGTCATGTTGGTGCCAAGCGAGATGCAAGAAGAGATTCAGTCCTATATTTATGAAAGGAAAGACAATTAAATGCAATTTCCAGAAGGATTTGTTGAAAAATATGAAGCGATACTAGAAGATGAGGCAAGAGATTTTCTTGCCTCTTTTGAACAAGAAGCAGTTTCAGCTTTTCGGGTTAATCCCTTAAAAGAAAGTCAGCTATCGTTTGCGGATGCCATTCCTCATACACCTTGGGGGCATTATGGCAAGGTCTCTGGAAAATCTCCAGAACATGTGACAGGCTTCGTTTATTCACAAGAGCCTGCTGCCCAAATGGTGGCCCAGGTAGCTCAGCCCCTTCCTGGTATGAAGGTCTTGGACTTGGCGGCAGCACCAGGTGGGAAATCCTCTCATTTGGCTGCTTATCTAGGGGGCGAGGGAGTCCTTGTTTCCAACGAAATTTCAAGCAAACGAGCTAAGATTTTGGTGGAAAATATAGAGCGGTTTGGAGCGACAAATGTTGTCGTGACCAATGAGTCTGCGGACCGCCTAGCCAAGGTTTTTAAAGGCTATTTTGATGTGATTGTCCTTGATGCCCCTTGTTCGGGTGAAGGGATGTTCCGTAAACAGCCAGATGCCATGGATTATTGGAGCCTTGACTATCCGAGCCAATGTGCCAGTCTCCAAAGAAAGATTTTAGAAGATGCAGTGACCATGCTCGCAGAAGGTGGCCGTCTGGTTTATTCGACCTGTACCTGGGCGCCAGAGGAAAACGAAGAGATCGTTCGCTGGTTACTAGATGCTTATGATTTTGAACTGCTTCCGGTCGAGCATGTGAATGGCATGGTAGCAGGGATTGATCTCCCTGAAACGGCTCGGATGTACCCTCACCATTTTAAGGGGGAAGGTCAGTTTGTTGCCCATTTGCAGTTTAAGGGAGAAAATCCAGCACCCAAATTCAAAGCCAGCAAGAGCAATCTCAGTCGCGAACAACTAGCTTTATGGCAGGAATTTGCCCAAAAATATCTCAAAATATCACTAACTGGCCTTCTACAAACTTTTGGCGACCAACTCTATCTCTTACCAGAGATGCTACCTGATCTAGGGAAACTTAACATTGCTCGAAATGGACTTCATTTGGGTACTTTTAAGAAGAAACGCTTCGAACCAAGCTTTGCTCTGGGATTAGCCTTGAAACCAAGTCAAGTAAAACAAAGGGTCGAAATCAAGGATGAGGACTTTGTAAAATATGTGGCTGGGGAGACAGTTCCGTTAGCAGAAAGTCTACCAAATGGCTGGTATCAAGTTCTTGTTCAAGGAAACGGACTGGGCTTTGCAAAAGTTACTGGAAATGTTTTAAAAAATTATTATCCAAAAGGCCTCAGATTCAAGTGAAAAAGCTAGTCAAAGAGCCTATTCTATGTTATAGTGGAAGTGTGGGTTTTTCTGAGAGTCTTTCATTTTTACTTATATTATGTGGTGAACTTGCTGGTCCTCAAGGGGCCTGCAGTCTATAAATCGTAAGCCAATCTTATCATCTCTGATTGACATGATAGGAACTGAAAGAAATCAGAACATTCATCATTATGTTCAAGGAGAAAAACAGTGAAAAAAAGAAAAAAGCTCGTCCTATCTCTTGCGACACTTTTGCTTGCAGGTTCTCTAGCAGGATGTGCAAGCTGGATTGATCGTGGAGAAACCATGACAGCCGTCGGTTCAACTGCCCTTCAGCCTCTGGTCGAAGCTACAGCAGATGAATTTGGTTCAAAAAATATCGGAAAAACAGTCAACGTTCAAGGTGGAGGTTCGGGAACAGGACTTTCCCAAGTACAGTCAGGAGCGGTTGATATTGGCAACTCTGACGTTTTTGCTGAGGAAAAAGATGGAATTGATGCTTCAGCGCTTGTGGACCATAAGGTTGCAGTAGCTGGTCTGGCAGTGATTGTAAACAAGGAAGTAGATGTTGAAAATCTGACAATTGAGCAACTTCGTAAAATCTTTACTGGTGAAGTGACTAACTGGAAAGAGGTTGGTGGCAAAGACTTAGCTATTTCAATCATCAACCGAGCAGCAAGTTCTGGTTCGCGAGCAACCTTTGATACTGTGGTTATGAATGGCCAAACAGCTATGCAGAGCCAAGAACAGGATTCCAATGGGATGGTCAAGTCGATTGTCTCCCAAACTCCAGGAGCCATTTCTTATCTTGCCTTTGCCTATGTGGATGACTCGGTCAAGACCATGAAGCTCAATGGCTATGAGCCGACAACTGAAAATGTAACAACCAATAACTGGCCTTTGTGGTCTTATGAGCATATGTACACCCTAGGTCAGCCGAATGAGTTGGCAGCTGAATTTTTAAAATTCATCCTCTCAGACGAAGCCCAAACTGGAATTGTTAAGGGCATGGGCTATATTTCCATCAATGAAATGAAAGTCCAAAAAGATGCGTCAGGTACCGTAACAGCGATAGAAGGAGGTCAATAATGAATCAAGAAGAACTTTCAAAAAAATTGCTCTCTCCTTCAAAGAACTCTCGTCTTGAGAAGTTTGGTAAAGGATTGACCTTCGCTTGTCTTTCTTTGATTGTCATCATTGTGGCGATGATTTTGATTTTTGTAGCGCAGAAAGGCTTGTCGACCTTCTTTGTCAATGGGATCAACATCTTTGATTTCCTCTTTGGACAAACTTGGAATCCTTCTGGGAAACAATTCGGTGCCCTTCCGATGATTTTGGGTTCCTTTATTGTGACGATTTTATCAGCCCTCATCGCAACTCCCTTTGCCATTGGAGCTGCAGTCTTTATGACAGAAGTATCACCAAAGGGTGCAAAAGTGTTGCAACCGGCCATTGAACTCCTCGTCGGGATTCCTTCAGTTGTCTATGGATTTATCGGTTTGCAAGTTGTGGTGCCTTTTGTTCGTAGCGTCTTTGGTGGAACTGGTTTTGGAATTTTGTCAGGGATTTTCGTTCTCTTTGTCATGATCCTACCAACTGTAACCTTTATGACCACAGATAGCCTACGTGCTGTGCCCCGTCACTACCGTGAAGCCAGTTTGGCTATGGGAGCGACTCGCTGGCAAACCATCTGGCGTGTGACCTTGAAAGCAGCGCGTTCAGGTATTTTTACAGCAGTAGTCTTTGGGATGGCACGTGCCTTTGGTGAAGCTCTTGCTATTCAGATGGTTGTCGGAAACTCAGCAGTTATCCCAACTTCACTAACAACACCAGCTGCGACTTTGACTTCTGTTTTGACTATGGGTATTGGAAATACCGTCATGGGTACAGTTGATAATAACGTACTCTGGTCACTGGCCTTGGTATTGCTCTTGATGAGTTTGGCCTTTAACAGTGTGATTAAATTGATTACGAAAGAAAGAGGAAAGAAAAACTATGCACGCTAAGAAATTAGATAAACTTGCAACAGCTGTCCTCTATACCATCTCGGGTATCATCGTGACTATCCTGGCGTCCTTGATTCTCTATATCCTGGTTCGAGGGTTACCTCATATCTCTTGGTCCTTCTTGACTGGGAAATCTTCCTCTTATCAAGCTGGCGGAGGTATTGGGATTCAGCTTTATAATTCCTTCTTCCTTTTAGTCATTACCTTGGTTATTTCTGTTCCTTTATCCATGGGAGCGGGAATTTTCCTAGCTGAGTATGCAAAAAAAGGACCTGTGACCAATTTTATTCGTACCTGTATTGAGATTTTGTCTTCTCTACCGTCAGTCGTTGTAGGTCTCTTTGGTTACTTAATCTTTGTAGTCCAGTTTGAGTATGGATTTTCCATTATTTCTGGTGCCTTGGCCTTAACGGTCTTTAACCTGCCTCAGATGACTCGGAATGTCGAGGATAGTTTGAGACACGTTCACCATACACAGCGTGAGGCTGGTTTGGCTCTTGGGATTTCTCGTTGGGAGACAATTGTTCATGTTGTTATTCCAGAAGCCCTACCAGGTATCGTAACGGGTGTTGTCTTGGCATCTGGCCGTATCTTTGGTGAGGCTGCCGCTCTTATCTATACGGCAGGACAGTCTGCACCAGCCCTTGACTGGTCTAACTGGAATGTTCTCAGCGTAACTAGTCCTATCTCAATCTTCCGTCAAGCAGAAACCTTGGCTGTCCACATCTGGAAAGTCAACAGCGAAGGAACCATTCCAGATGCTACCATCGTATCAGCAGGTTCTGCAGCCGTGCTCCTCATCTTTATCTTGATCTTTAACTTTGGAGCTCGCAAACTCGGAAGCTATTTACACAAGAAATTAACTGCTGCCTAAAGGAGAAGCCATGTCAAAATATAACTGGGATGAAAAGCATATCATCACCTTCCCTGAAGAAAAAGTGGCCCTCTCAACCAAGGATTTACATGTTTACTATGGTAAAAATGAATCCATCAAGGGCATCGATATGCAATTTGAAAA
>CALHBZ010000161.1 GCA_937930605.1 Streptococcus oralis | reverse complement strand
ATACATCTTTGTATTCATAGCTGGTGCGACTAACTTTTTGACGTGGTCTGGCAAGGCAAGAGCCGTACTGGTAACCATGTTATCCGCAAATCCATGGGCTAGTTTGGCAATAGTGTTAGCAGTTGCAGGGACAACGATAAAAAGGTCGGTTTCTTTTCCTCTTTCGATATGATTGACTTGATCAGGATAGGGTTCCTGCATGACATCAAGGTGAACAGGATTTTGTGAGAGTACCTGTAGTGTCAAAGGCTGGATAAACTCTCTCGCCGTCTCGGTCATTAAGACAGTGACATCATGGCCTTGTTTTTTTAAAGAACTGACTAAATCAGCTGCTTTATAGGAGGCGATGGAACCTGTCACTGCGATCAGAATGTTTGCCATAGCTTTCCTTTCTATGAATCGTATGCTTGAATTTTCTCAAGGAGGAGTTCTGCAATTTCTTCTTTAGTTTGGACAGTTTGAAGACGATCTTTCTCAACAAAGATTGCCCGATGCTGATTTGCTGAGATTTGAGTAAGGTCATTTGCTATGATTATGTCAGCCTGGTTCTTGACAAGACTCTGTCTAGCAACCTCAATAAGATGATCTTCAGTAACATCGACAAGAAGTTTGAAACCAATCAGATGAATTGAAGGATTCCATTCCTTGACTAGAGAGATGATTTTGGGTGTTTTTTTAAGGAACAAAACCTGAACATCATCAGTTGAAGAAATCTTAGCTTCTTTATTTTTCTTATCTAATAATTCTTCCAGATTAGAGCTCGTCTTAACTTCATCTAGTCCCGTCATATAAACAGGAGTGTAGTCAGAAACTGCCATCGAATGAATCAAGACCTGATAATCTTGAACACACTCTTTCATTTCTAAAAGAAGATCATTCGTATTTTTGATTTCTAGAATGGTTAGATGGGGATGAGGTTCTGGCTTAAGAGCACTAGGAGTAGTAATCAGACAAACCTCATGACCAGCAGCAAGTAGGGTTTCGGTGATGATTTTCCCCAAGCGACCAGTCGAGTGATTTGTGATAGAGCGGACACTATCAATAGCTTCACTCGTACCGCCCGATGTAACTAAAATTTTCATAGGACTATTGTACAAAAAAATGAAATGCAAGTCAAAGAAAGCGTTTAAAATGGATTATATATTATTATTGACATTTATTGTAATAAATAAGATAATGAATCTAAGTAAATTAAAAGAGGTATTATTATGGATTTTTTTAAATTTGCAGACAACATTGCAAAGGAAGCTGGTAAAGTTTTGAACGATGTCGGGTCTGCTACCAGTGATGTCTTAAACGAAGCGAGTAAATTTACTGGAGAAGTTATTACAGAATCTGTAAAAACTATAGGTGAAGTATCAAGCCAAGTTGGTAATGTTGTCTCAGATGTCTCAGGGAAAGCCGTTGAAGTTGCTGGAGATGTAGCAAATCAGATATCAAATGTGACTTCTCAAACATTTAACGAAGCTGGGAAAATCGCGAATAATACAAAAGAACAAATTGAATCGGTAGACCTTTTTAATTCTAAACTAAGACAAGAAGCTCTTGATGGATATAATGAAGCTATTAGTTGTTATAATGAGGAAGCGGATAACTTGGCTAATAAATCAATAGAGCTTTATCAGGTTAGGGATAAAGCTATCAAAGTTGTGAAAATTGTTGAAGAAAGAATTAACAAACTAGCAAATAAACCAAAAGAGTTTGAAACAAAATTAGAAGAAATTGATGTTGAAATTCAGAATTTTAAAGATAAGCAAATTGCTATTTCACAGTCAATTAAGGAAGCTGAATTAGCAAGTGGTAGTACTGCGGCTACAGCTTCTTTAAGTGCTTTAGGAGTCACAGTTGCAACTTTAGGTCCTACTGCGGCTATGGGAGTCGCAACTACCTTTGGTGTCGCATCAACAGGAACTGCTATTTCTACTCTTTCAGGTGCAGCTGCAGAAAGTGCAGCAATAGCTTGGTTAGGTGGTGGAAGCGTAGCAGCTGGTGGCGGTGGTATGGCAGCGGGAAAGGCATTTTTAGCATTGGCTGGTCCCGTTGGTTGGGGAATTGCAGGAGTTATGTTGACCGCTTCTGTAAGCGCTGGTGTATTAGCTAATAGGAAAAATGAAGAAGTTGCAAAAGAGGCTATAGAGGAACAAAAAAAGATAGAATTATTGGCTAGACAACTTAAAGAAAAAGTAATAGAAGTTACGAAATTAATAGAACTAACCGAAAAACAAACAGAAGGAATTTATTTAGCTAATTTATCTTTAACTGGGATGGACTATAGCTTATTTACTGATGACGAGAAATATCAAGCAGGTGCTTTAGTGAATTCAACTCTATCATTGACTGCTATGGTAAATAAGGAAATTAGAATAAATGAGTAATCAAATTTTTAATCAGGCTTTTAACCAAGGTATTGGTGCATATGTCAATTGTTTAAATCATTTAAGGATTCAAGACTTACAAATTGCTATGAAAATCATAGAGGATGAAGCACGCAAAGTCATCTTAAACAAGGACAAAGCCTCAAAAATTTTAAACAAAATGAGAGACAATATTGAAGACGTTATTCTAAAGAAGCGTGGAGGAGACTACGGTGGTCACGGGTTTATAGCTGAATTTGCAGAAGCAGGAATTGTAAATGCTAGGAGAGCCATGGAAGGGTTAAATCCTATTGTCAAAGTATTGAATGATAATGGACCAGCCGATTTATTAATTGGTAGAAATACCATTCAAATGAAGTTTTATGGTAATTTACGTGACGAACTAGCTCAATCGTTTCATTACAGTTCAAAAATGAAAATGATGTTTCCAAAAGATCACGTTCAAGTATTTGAAAAAATAATGGCGGGAGCAAAAGAAGTTGAATTGAATGGCAAGAGATTATCCATTAAACAAATTACGGATATACGCCAAATGATTAATGATATCACTGAAAGCAAGGGACTTACTTCGTACAAATCTTGGATGAAATCCTCTGCTCTAGATTATAAAGAGGCTCAAAAAAATTCAATTCATTCTCTTTTAGATTCCGAAGAGAAGAATATTCGTAAAACAGTCAGACTAAAACAACAAGAATTAAATAAAAAAAGATTAGTGGCCCAAAAACATGCATTACCAAATTTAAAAGAAGCTAACAAGGTTGCAAGAAACGCAGCTTTTTTACAAGGTGGTTTAGCATTAATGTCGACTGTGTATGGAAAATACAAAGAAGGAAAAAGTATCTTTGAATTCGAACAATCAGATTGGTTAGATTGTGGATTGGACACAGCTGAAGGAGTTGTAAAGGGGGCAATATCTGGTTATTCCATTTACGGATTAACAAATATTTTGGGTATTAGCGCTCCAAATGCCAGTGCTTTAGTAATGGCTACTTATGGGATGATAGATGTTGTTTTGAGATTCAGATCTTCCGAAATAACTCAAGATGAACTTATGAATCTGTTGACATTAAATGTAATAGATGCTTCCTTTGCTACAATTGGTGCTTGTGTTGGTCAGATCATGATTCCAATACCTGTTCTAGGTTCTGTAGTAGGTTCAATATCCTCTTCAATAATTTGGGAGATAGGTAAGGGAATATTAAATGAAAGAGAACAAAGAATAATTCAAGATTACAGGGAAAATCTGAATAGTTACATAAAAACTTTAGACGAAAATTATCTTGTCATTTACAACGAAATCATAGAAAAGTATAAAAAATTGGGTGAAATACAAGCATATTCGTTTGATTTGTCAATAAATACTAAACTTAGGTTTGAGTACTCTATTGAGATGGCAGAAAGTTTAGAAATTGAAGATAATGAAATTCTCCATGATTTGTCTGAAATTGATAGTTATTTTCTTGACTAGAATTTTTTCTCATTCATTATAGTCTAAAACTATAAAAGCATATAAAATTTTAAAAATCGCTATTATATCCCTTGAAATATTGATATTTACGAACATTAGCAAGCTTAATGGGTGTTAAAAATCTTATTTTGTGTTATAATGAATTATCATATAAGAGGTTAGAGGAGTTTTGAATGAAAACAGATATTGAAATCGCACAGAGTATTGAGTTAAAGCCAATCGTGGATGTTGTAGAGAAACTTGGTATTTCTTACGATGATTTGGAGTTATACGGAAAGTACAAGGCTAAGCTCAGTTTTGATAAAATTCGTGCAGTTGAGAACAATCCAATTGGCAAATTGATCTTGGTGACTGCCATCAACCCAACACCTGCAGGTGAAGGGAAGTCAACCATTACCATTGGTCTTGCAGATGCCTTAAACAAGATCGGCAAGAAAACCATGATTGCCATTCGCGAACCATCTCTTGGTCCAGTAATGGGAATCAAAGGTGGTGCAGCTGGTGGTGGTTACGCTCAGGTGTTGCCAATGGAAGACATCAACCTCCACTTTACTGGGGACATGCATGCCATTACGACTGCTAACAATGCTCTTTCTGCCTTGATTGACAATCACTTGCACCAAGGAAATGAGCTAGGAATTGACCAACGTCGTATCCTTTGGAAGCGTGTAGTGGACTTGAACGATCGTGCTCTACGCCATGTGACTGTTGGTCTTGGTGGCCCTCTAAATGGTATTCCACGTGAGGATGGTTTCGATATTACCGTTGCTTCTGAAATTATGGCCATTCTTTGCTTGGCGACGGATATTGAAGACTTGAAACGTCGTTTAGCCAATATCGTTATCGGATATCGCTATGACCGTAGCCCCGTTTCTGTAGGTGATTTACAGGTTGAAGGTGCTTTGGCTTTGATCTTGAAGGATGCTATTAAGCCTAATCTTGTTCAGACAATTTACGGTACACCTGCCTTTGTACACGGTGGTCCATTTGCCAATATCGCTCACGGATGTAACTCTGTCTTGGCAACAAGCACAGCCCTTCGCTTGGCTGATTATACTGTTACTGAAGCTGGTTTTGGTGCAGACCTTGGTGCTGAGAAATTCCTTGATATTAAGACCCCAAACCTACCAACTTCGCCAGATGCAGTCGTGATTGTGGCAACCTTGCGTGCCCTTAAGATGAATGGTGGTGTGGCTAAAGATGCTTTGACAGAAGAAAATGTTGAAGCAGTTCGCACAGGTTTTGCCAACTTGAAACGTCACGTTGAGAACATCCGTAAGTTCGGTATTCCAGCAGTTGTAGCTATTAACGAATTTGTCTCTGATACAGAAGCTGAAATCGCAGCCTTGAAGGAACTATGTGCCTCAATTGATGTGCCAGTTGAGTTGGCTAGTGTCTGGGCTAATGGCGCAGAAGGTGGAGTAGCGCTTGCTGAAACACTTGTCAAGACAATTGCTGAAACACCAGCTAACTATAAACGTTTGTATGACAATGACCTTTCTGTCCAAGAAAAGATTGAAAAGATTGTTACTGAAATTTACCGTGGTAGCAAAGTGAACTTTGAGAAGAAAGCCCAAACGCAAATCGCCCAAATCGTTCAGAATGGTTGGGACAAATTGCCAATCTGTATGGCTAAAACTCAATATAGTTTCTCAGACAATCCGAATGCACTTGGAGCCCCAGAAAACTTTGAAATTACCATTCGTGAATTGGTACCAAAATTGGGGGCGGGCTTCATCGTTGCCTTAACTGGTGATGTCATGACCATGCCAGGACTTCCAAAACGACCAGCTGCTCTCAATATGGACGTTGAAAGCGACGG
>CALHBZ010000160.1 GCA_937930605.1 Streptococcus oralis | reverse complement strand
AAATCATCTATTATCAATGTCCTCATGCGTTTTTATGAATTTCAGTCAGGGCGAGTTCTCTTGGATGATGTGGATATCAGGAACTACAGTCAGGAAGAATTGAGAAAAAATATCGGTCTGGTCTTGCAGGATCCCTTCCTCTATCATGGGACTATTAAGTCCAACATCGCTATGTACCAAGAGATCAGTGATGAGCAAGTAAAGGACGCAGCTACTTTTGTCGATGCAGATTCCTTTATTCAGGACCTTCCGCTGGGCTATGATGCTCCTGTTTCCGAGCGTGGTTCGAGCTTTTCTACTGGACAGCGTCAGCTGCTTGCCTTTGCCAGAACAGTCGCAAGTCAGCCTAAAATCTTGATTTTGGATGAAGCGACAGCCAATATTGACTCTGAGACAGAAAGTTTGGTTCAGGATTCTCTGGCTAAAATGAGACAGGGGCGGACGACCATTGCCATCGCTCATCGCCTTTCAACTATTCAAGATGCTAATTGTATCTACGTCTTGGACAAGGGGCGCATCATCGAGAGTGGAACTCATGAGGAACTCTTGGCTCTGGGAGGAACTTATCACAAGATGTATAGTTTGCAAGCAGGAGCCATGTCCTAATACTCTTTGATTTTCATTGAGTATAAGAAGGAAATTCTTCAAATGACAGATTTCTTGCACCGCCTTTTCCATTTTGTGGTATAATGAAAAATGTTGACAAATAGTATACTAAAAACAAAGGAGAAACAGCATGCTGAAATGGGAAGACTTGCCCGTGGAAATGAAATCAAGCGAGGTTGAGTCTTACTACCAGCTTGTCTCTAAAAGGAAGGGTTCGCTGGTTTTCAAGCGTTGCCTGGATTGGGTTTTGGCCGTGGTCTTGCTACTTTTGACCTCTCCAGTCTTTCTTATCTTGAGCATATGGATCAAGTTGGATAGCAAGGGTCCTGTCATTTACAAGCAAGAGCGCGTGACCCAGTATAACCATCGCTTCAAGATTTGGAAGTTCCGTACCATGGTGACGGATGCGGATAAAAAAGGAAGTCTGGTGACTTCTGCTAACGATAGCCGCATTACCAAGGTTGGCAATTTCATCCGCCGTGTTCGTTTAGATGAACTACCTCAACTAGTCAATGTTCTTAAAGGCGAAATGTCCTTTGTCGGTACACGACCAGAAGTGCCACGTTACACAGAGCAATATAGTCCTGAAATGATGGCGACCTTGCTCTTACCCGCAGGGATTACCTCTCCAGCCAGCATCAACTACAAGGATGAGGACACTATCATCAGTCAAATGACCGAAAAAGGCCTGTCAGTTGACCAAGCCTATGTCGAACATGTTCTTCCTGAAAAGATGCGCTATAATCTCGCCTATCTCCGAGAGTTTAGTTTCCTTGGAGACATCAAAATCATGTTTCAAACTGTGTTTGAAGTACTAAAATAAAGTAGTCATAAGAAAATGAGTACAGATAAAAGGAGCAAATCAATGCCAAATTACAATATTCCATTTTCACCACCCGATATTAC
>CALHBZ010000159.1 GCA_937930605.1 Streptococcus oralis | reverse complement strand
TCCTGTGACAGTTTGGCGCGAGCTGAGTCGCTCGTTAGGGCTGCATTGAGGGAATCAATATTCCATGAGATGAGTTTCATAAAGTTACCTTTTTCATTGAGATTATAGACTATATTATACCAAAAAATGGTCTATTTCCCCAACGTATGGTTTGAAAAATCATCTTATTTCGTTTATAATGAAGGATGATTTTATGAAAAGGAGTGAAAATAAATGAAATTTTACTCATATGATTATGTACTTAGCCAAATTAGTCAACAAAATGGCATTATGATTGGTTTTGGAATTGTCTTATTAGCTGTTACAGGATTTTTTGCTTTTAAGGCTTATCATGATAAAAAGGGGACCAAATTTCGTGAGTTGGTCATGATTTCAGCCTTGACCTTACTAGCTCTCCTTTTGATTAGTATCACGACTTACCAAAACAACCAAGTTTCTAACAATAAATTTCAAACTTCACTTCATTTCATCGAGGTCGTTTCTAAAGACTTGGGAGTGGATAAATCAGAAGTCTATGTCAATACATCTGCAGCTACTGATGGAGCACTTCTCAAGGTGGGAGAACGCTATTATCGGGCTCTTAACGGTAGTGAGCCAGACAAGTATCTGTTAGAGAAAGTAGAATTGTATCAGACAGATGCGATTGAACTGGTGGAGGTGAACAAATGACACTCAATTATATAGAAATTTTAATCAAACTTGTCTTGGGTCTCTTTTCGCTGGTTTTCGTGATCAATGTGACCGGAAAGGGCAACCTAGCGCCTAACTCAGCGATAGATCAAATCCAGAACTATGTACTAGGGGGGATCATCGGTGGGGTGATTTACAATAGCTCCATCAGTATCCTTCAGTATGCAGTTATCTTGATCATGTGGACTATTTTGGTCTTGACCCTCAAGTGGCTCAACAACAATGTTCGCCTTGTGAAACGCTTGATTGATGGGAAACCAACGCTGCTCATCAAGAATGGGAAGATTGATCCTGAAGCCTGTCGTTCGGTTGGTTTATCTGCAGCGGACGTAGCTCTCAAGCTTCGTAGCCAAGGCATTTTCCAGATGAAACAAGTCAAACGCGCTGTTCAGGAGCAAAATGGCCAACTCATCGTAGTCCAAATGGGAGATGAAAATCCCAAGTATCCTGTCGTAACCGATGGTGTCGTCCAAGTAGAAGTTTTGGAATCAATAGGCCGTAGTGAGGAATGGCTGCTTGATAACCTCAGCAAACAAGGGTATGACAATGTTGCCAATATCTTTATCGCGGAGTATGACAAGGGCGCCGTCACAGTCGTAACTTATGAATAAGAAAAACCTGGGGTTCTTGCCTCAGGTTTCCATTTGTAACTAGAAAGGGATTTTATGTCCATTATTCGAAAACTCTGGTGGTTTTTCAAACTCGAAAAACGCCGTTATCTAGTCGGAATTGTGGCCCTAGTCTTGGTTTCCGTCCTCAACCTCATTCCTCCTATGGTTATGGGGCGAGTGATTGATGCCATCACTTCGGGACAATTAAGTCAGCAGGACCTGCTTTTGAACCTCCTTTATCTGCTTCTTGCAGCTTTGGGTATGTACTATCTGCGCTATGTTTGGCGCATGTATATCCTTGGAACTTCCTACCGTCTAGGGCAGATTATGCGGTCTCGTTTGTTTGAGCATTTTACTAAAATGTCGCCAGCCTTTTATCAGACCTATCGGACGGGAGACTTGATGGCACACGCCACCAATGATATCAATGCCTTAACTCGTCTCGCAGGTGGTGGTGTCATGTCTGCGGTGGATGCCTCTATCACGGCTCTGGTGACTTTGCTGACCATGTTCTTTAGCATTTCCTGGCAGATGACGCTAGTTGCTATTTTGCCCCTGCCTTTCATGGCCTATGCGACCAGTCGTCTAGGGAGAAAGACTCATAAGGCTTTCGGAGAATCCCAAGCTGCCTTTTCTGAACTCAATAATAAGGTGCAGGAGTCCGTATCAGGTATCAAAGTGACCAAGTCTTTTGGTTATCAGGCGGACGAGCTGGAGGCCTTTCAGGAAGTTAATGAATTGACCTTCCAAAAGAACCTGCAAACAATGAAATACGATAGCCTCTTTGATCCCATGGTTCTCTTGTTTGTTGGTTCCTCTTATGTGTTAACCCTTTTGGTCGGCTCTTTGATGGTTCAGAAGGGGCAAATCACGGTTGGAAATCTGGTCACCTTTATCAGCTACTTGGATATGCTGGTTTGGCCTCTTATGGCCATTGGCTTCCTCTTTAATATCACTCAGCGAGGGAAGGTTTCTTATCAGCGGATTGAGGATCTTTTGTCTCAGGAATCACCTGTACAAGACCCTGAGTTTCCTTTAGATGGCATTGAAAATGGGCGCTTGGAGTACGCTATTGACAGCTTTGCCTTTGAAGATGAGGAGACACTGACGGATATTTACTTTAGTTTGGAAAAAGGGCAAACTCTGGGCTTGGTCGGCCAGACAGGTTCTGGGAAGACGTCCTTGATAAAACTTCTCTTGCGGGAGTACGATGTGGATGAGGGAGCAATATACCTAAATGGTCACGATATTCGCGACTACCGTCTGACAGACCTTCGCAGTCTCATGGGCTATGTTCCTCAAGATCAGTTCCTCTTTGCGACTTCGATCCTAGACAATATCCGTTTTGGTAATCCTAGTTTGTCGCTTTCAGCAGTAGAGGAAGCAACTAAACTAGCCCAAGTTTATCAAGACATTGTAGCCATGCCTCAGGGATTTGATACGCTAATCGGTGAAAAGGGAGTCAGTCTATCTGGTGGTCAAAAGCAGCGTCTGGCTATGAGTCGGGCGATGATTTTAGACCCTGATATCTTGATTTTAGATGATTCCTTGTCGGCCGTGGATGCCAAGACAGAGTATGCTATTATCGACAATCTTAAGGAAACGCGTAAGGACAAGACAACCATCATCACAGCCCATCGCCTCAGCGCAGTTGTCCATGCAGATCTGATCTTGGTTCTGCAAAATGGTCAAATTATCGAACGGGGCAGGCACGAAGACTTG
>CALHBZ010000158.1 GCA_937930605.1 Streptococcus oralis | reverse complement strand
GATTCCACAACCGACAGTATAGTCTGGATGGGAGAAGACGAAAGAATAGCTTTGTCTGTTCTGATGAGTTTATAGATAAATTGCAACCGCTTGCTCAAAGGAGTGAGGGGAAACTTTTGGGATATAAAAAGTGAGAATAGATAGAGGGATCCTTTCCAACTTCTTCTGATTTTATAGAAAATTGGAGGAACCTGTTATGACAAACACACGTCGACTTTCGACCATTGCGATTTTATCAGCCATCTCATTTGTGCTGATGTACTTTGACTTTCCGCTTTTACCAGCGGCGTCCTTCCTCAAGATCGAATTTAGTATCTTGCCAATCCTTGTGGGCTTGGTAGTGATGGACTTGCCTGCTGCCCTAGGGATTCTCTTGCTGCGGTCACTCTTGAAATTGCTTCTGAACAGTCAAGGAGTGAATACTTACATTGGGTTGCCAATGAATATCGTAGCCTTGGGAGTTTTTGTGATCGCTTTTGGTTTGATATGGAAAAAGGAACGTAGCACTCTTCGTTTTCTACTAGCATCTCTAGCGGGAACTGTTGGATTGACTGTGGCTATGTTGGTTCTCAACTATGTCTATGCTGTTCCTTTGTACGCGAAGTTTGCCAACTTTGATATTGGAAAAATTATGGGACTTTCCAACTACCTAATGACTATGGTATTACCTTTTAACTTGATTGAAGGTGTAATTTTTGCCATTTCATTCTGGTTGTTGTATGTTCTTTTGAAACCAACCTTAAAACATTATGAGAGATAAACAAACATTTTTAATGAAGGGCAGTTTTGCCCTTTTACTTTTCGTCCTTCTTGGCTATATGGTTAAGTTTTACCCTGAAACGCTGGTCGGTTTTGACCAATCGATTCAGACTGCCATTCGAGGAGACTTGCCAGATTATTTGACAGTTTTATTCCGTGCACTTACGCATTTGATTGATATTCCAGTGATTATCACCTGGGTTGCCATCGCAGCCTTTATCTTTTATCGTAAGCAGTGGAAGATAGAAAGTTTCTTTATGTTGGGGAATCTGGCTTTGGCAGGTCTTTTAATCGTGACCTTTAAAAATATCTACCAGCGCCCACGACCAGCTATCTTACACCTAGTCGAGGAGAAGGGATTTTCCTTCCCAAGCGGCCATTCTTTGACTGTAACCTTGATGGTAGGTACTTTGATTGTCATTCTCAGTCAACGGATGAAAGATCCAGTCTGGAGAAAAATCGTGCAAATCGTCCTTGGTCTTTACCTAGTCAGTGTGTTGGTATCAAGGGTCTATCTGGGAGTTCACTACCCATCAGACGTCCTTGCCAGTCTCTGTGTGGGTTTGGGAGTACTGTTTATCGAGTTTCCCTTCTATGACAAGCTCCGCTTCCAATGGCGATTTAAAGGTAAGCAGAAGTGAGATAGGTCTTGCAAGAATGGTAAAAATCTGATAAACTAAGTAGTAATTGAATAGAAATCCGTAAGACTAGTAACTCAAGGGAAGTATATCAGGGAGGAGAGCCGTGACTGCAAGCTCTCTATATGAAAGCTGGGTGAATTCACTTGCGCATGGATTTAGAAATGAAGGTCTGACTTGTCAGATGAAACGGATGGTACCGCGTGTCAACGCTCCGAGTGGAGTTTTTGGCATGTGGTTTTCTTTTTATCTACGAGAGACTGATGGAGGAATTATGTCAACTATTGAAGAACAATTAAAAGCGCTTCGCGAAGAAACGCTGGCTAGCTTGAAGCAGATTACTGCTGAAAATGAAAAAGAGATGCAAGATTTGCGTGTCTCTGTCCTTGGGAAAAAAGGATCGCTTACTGAAATCCTTAAAGGGATGAAAGATGTCTCTGCTGAGATGCGCCCAATCATCGGGAAACATGTCAATGAAGCTCGTGATGTCTTGACAGCAGCCTTCGAAGAAACAGCTAAGCTTTTGGAAGAAAAGAAAGTTGAAGCTCAACTAGCTAGCGAGAGCATCGATGTGACCCTTCCAGGTCGTCCAGTTGCGACTGGTCACCGTCACGTTCTCACACAAACCAGTGAAGAAATCGAAGATATTTTCATTGGGATGGGGTACCAAGTCGTGGATGGTTTTGAAGTGGAGCAAGACTACTATAACTTTGAACGTATGAACCTTCC
>CALHBZ010000157.1 GCA_937930605.1 Streptococcus oralis | reverse complement strand
ATACCGTTTTATCTGTACTAGCCACATGAACGGTACAGTTTTCTCCCTCAATCATATTCCAAGGGAAACCACCGATACGGTCTAATTTGAGACGGCCATCAGATTTGACAGCACGAACAATAGCACCCAGCGTATCCACATGAGCAGTCACATAACGCTGTTGTTCATCATTCTGACCTTTAATCGTTACATTGACACCACCCTTAGCTGTGCGAACAGGCTGGTAACCAAGCTCTTCCAAAGTATGGACTAGGTAGTCTGCAATCTCACGAGTAAAGCCTGTTGGAGATGCAATAGCGGTTAATTCTTTGATATAGTTTACAGTTTGATTCATTTCTTCACCTCTTCCTACCATTATATCACTTTTCTAGCTGGATCCCTTTGGAAAAGGGTCTTATCCTTCTATTTGATTTCACTATGGATCCATGTTATAATACAAATACTTTAATTATGAAAGGAAAGTAAAGGATATGAAATCTTACTTTAAAACCTCACTTGCCCTTGCTGCTGCTTTGCTCATTCTAATGGGATGCTCTAAACAGGCATCAGCACCTACTAATAACAGTGCCAAGGAAGATAAAACTGCTCAGTCAAGCGAGACCAAGCAAAGCACTGAACAATCTTCTGAGAAGAAAGAAACAGCCAAGACACATACTTTTGTCAACAAAAGCAATCCTGGAATCACTTCTACCTTGGTTTATACTGTAGAAGGCGACAATGTTACCAAGCAAACCGCTCAGAATGTTGCAGATCCTGAAATCCTTGGTGCAACTCCAGAAGATGTCAAGAGTCTTATTGAAGAAAAGTACAAAGGTTATAATGGACTCAAAGGTGTTAAACAAACCATTGAAATCAAAGATGGAAAAGTTGTTCAAGATCTAGAAGTTGATTTCTCAGTTGCAAGCATTAGCGAACTTAGAAAAGCACTTCCTGAAGAATATTCTGGTATCGGCAATCGTGTCAGTTTCTCAAACTCTAAAAAAGCACTAGAGAAAATGTACTGACCCCAAAAAGTTAGACAATTAATTTATCCGAAGGATTTAGTTCTGT
>CALHBZ010000156.1 GCA_937930605.1 Streptococcus oralis | reverse complement strand
CCTCTGTCTTAAAGTCCTAGATAAGCCTCAACCGCTGCTTGCATGTCAGCAGCTGCCACTGTTGTCTTGTGACGAACAGGAGCTGTCTCAAGCCCATCAACTGCTGGTGGCACTGCCACTCCTGAAATGTCATGTAATTGAGCCAAGGCTTCAAAGTCAGTCAAACCTGCTTTCCCTGTTACAGCTTCTACTGCAACCACTGGGAACTTGTATGGACTAGCTGTTGAAGCAATCACGGTCTTGGTTACATCGCCAGTAGTCGCTTGGTATTTTTTATAAACTGCTGAGGCAACCGCCGTATGTGGATCCTCAATATACGAATTTGACTCATAAACACGCTTGATCTCTGCTGCCGTTTCTTCCTCAGTCGCATACTCAGCAGCAAAGAGGTCAAGAATCTCTGCATCAAAATCAGCCAACTCATATTGTCCTTGCGTGTTCAAGGCATTCATAAGTTCAGCTGTCTTAGCCGCATCATTTCCCAAAAGATGGAAAATCAAGCGCTCCAAGTTTGAAGATACCAAGATATCCATAGATGGGCTAGTTGTAACCTTAAACTCACGTTTCTTGTCATAGACACGTGTTTTAAAGAAGTCTGTCAAGACATTATTGTCATTGGAAGCACAGATCAATTTGCCAACTGGTAGGCCGATTTGTTTAGCATAAAAGGCAGCCAAAATGTTTCCAAAGTTTCCAGTTGGAACAGTGAAGTTAACCTTTTCACCAGCCACAATCTCACCAGACTTAACCAACTGAGCATAGGCATAGACATAATAAACAACCTGTGGTACCAAACGACCAATATTCATAGAGTTAGCTGATGAAAACTGTAGCTTATTAGCAGCCAATTTTTCACGAAGTGCCACATCGTTGAACATGTGCTTCACGTTTGTTTGCGCATCGTCAAAGTTTCCATCAATAGCGATAACATGAGTATTGTCCCCTGTTTGAGTAGTCATTTGCAGCTCTTGGACCTTGCTGACACCGTCTTTGGGATAAAAAACGATAATCTCAGTACCAGGCACATCTGCAAACCCCGCCATAGCCGCTTTTCCAGTATCACCAGATGTCGCTGTCAAGATGACAATCTTGTTCTCCAAACCATGCTTTTTAGCCGCTGTTGTCATAAAGTAGGGTAAGATAGACAAGGCCATATCCTTAAAGGCAATCGTTGAACCATGAAAGAGTTCCAAGTTGTATTGCCCATCTAGTTTCACCAAAGGGGCGATAGCTGGAGTATCAAATTTGCTATCATAGGCATTGGTGATACAGTAATCCAACTCCTCTGCTGTAAAATCATCCAAAAAAGCAGATAAAACAAGTTTAGCCACTTCTTGGTAAGAAGCATCTTTTAATTTGTCAAAATCCAAATCGACCTTTGGATAAGTAACCGGGGTAAAGAGACCACCGTCCGTCGCCAAACCTTGCAAAATAGCTTGGCTGGCAGTTACTGTATTATTGGCATCACGCGTTGATTGATAAACTAATGTCATAATCTCTATCCTTTATCTATAGTCTCTTCCATTATATCATGATTTTTCAGAAAATTCTCCCTTTATGAGAGAAATTATAGGCCCAATTCTTCTTTCAAAGGCTGTAAATAGGTCATTTCTTGCTTGTCTCTCTTCTCCAGACCTTCCTCAGCTAGAAGGAATAAGCCTTTTGAAAACTCGACAATTGCAGTTTCTTCCTCATCTGTGAGCATTTTCTTAGAAAATTGTCTCCTCAATGACTTGTAGTCACGACCAAATGTGGTAAAAAATGGTGCAGATTGCAAGTAAGCTTCTAACTTGTCTAAATGAAGTAACAAGCCCAAGTGAAAGGCTGCAGAAGCAAAGGTGCGGTCTAGCGGCTGTGTACAAACACTACGAAACTCGATAGTCCCTCGTGTTGTTAAGTCTTGGTACTGGTAACTACGGTGTGTTTGGAAGTCCTGCTCCTGAGGATAGATCAATACCTCATCCCCATTCAGGGTAAATGCTTGGATTTCAGGTGTAGTCAAATAATCTCTAGCCTGAATAGGATTAAAGTAATAGGTCTGTCCATCACGTTCCGCAGTAAAGATCGCAGAGTGATCCAGATAATCAAAAAAATCATTCTCATCTTTAAAGAGTCTGGCATTGACACCTACATTTTCAGGATAAATCCCGTGCATAGACTCTTCCCAAAAAATATCTCTTGAAATTTTAGTATCCCAATCCGCCCCTGAAAACTCAGAATTTGCAAATAAATAAGCTTTAGCCGCTTCAATTTGAGTAAAAGCATTGATAACACGCAGATAGTTGGACTTTGAAACATCTAATTGAACTTGACTGCCACAGATAAAAGCACCATATTGTGGATAATCGTGTAAATCCACATTAGTCTTACTTCTACTTAAGTTCAAATAAGCCATCAACATCTGATAGCGTGCATAAGCAACCGGTTGATTTTCATTCTTCTCCCAGTATGGATGTATTCCAGAACCAATAATGGCATGATTTGCTTCACCCAATTTTTTCTGAATCAAATCCATGTAGTCTCTAAAACGCTCTTCAACCTCTTGGATAGATTTAGCCCTACCAAAAGCAAACTCGATAGTTGTATAGGAGACTTCGAATAAGATAGTATCCTGACTTACGGGATCTAGCAACTGAATTGGATTCCCAAAGTCATCCACTTTTTCGATAGTAAAACCCAGAACTGATGGTAAATATCGAAAGAGTTCCTTAACAACCTCAATATCCGTAGCCTTGCCCTCTAAATTTACAACAGGATACTCCAGCTCAACCCCAACAAATAAATCTGGGTTCTCTTTTATATTTTCTAAGTAGCGCTTCTTAAGCAAGTCAACCGAACGAGACATCAAACACCAACACTTTCATAATCAAAATAAAATGTGAATAAGTAATATTATACCAAAAATGTGGCAGGTTTCTAGTCAAAATATTCTTTGCCTTCCTATTTCTATTCTTTTTATAGCTGAAAACTTATTTTCGATGGGGAAGCATCGAAAAAATTAACGAATAAAAGAAAACTCTGACCAATTAAGATAATCGGTCAGAATCTCTTTTTAAAATCCATTATTGTCGCTAAGTTCTTTGAACCAGTGGCCTGATTTCTTCAGGCGACGTTCTTGCGTTTCCAAGTCAAGCTCAACTAGACCATATCGGTTTTTATAGCTATTGAGCCATGACCAGCAATCAATGAAGGTCCAGATTAAGTAACCTTTACAGTTAGCACCGTCTTCAATGGCACGATGGAGTTCACGAAGATGCCCTTTGACAAAGTCAATCCGGTAATCATCTTGAATCATGCCATTCTCACGGAATTTATCTTCACCTTCAACCCCCATGCCATTCTCTGTCAGCATCCACTCGATGTTGCCATAATTTTCTTTGATATTTTGAGCGATATGGTAAATCCCTTGCTCGTAGATTTCCCAACCACGGTGAGGATTGATTTTACGGCCCGGCATGACGTAAGGCTCATAGAAATGCTCTGGCAAAAGCGGGCTATCAGGATGTTTAGCAAAACGTGGAGCCATGACGCGCAAAGGTTGGTAATAGTTGACTCCAAGAAAGTCCACAGTATGCTCCCGAATAAGGTCCAACTCTTCAGCTGTAGAATCTGGCAGCAAATCATGCTCAGACAAGATTTCTACCAACTCCTGTGGATAAGCCCCCAAGACAGACGGATCTAGGAAAGATTGGGCTTGGAAGAGGTCGGCAATGCGAGCAGCCTTGACATCTGCAGGATGCTGGCTACGTGGATAAGCTGGTGTCAAGTTAAGGACAATTCCAATCTTGGAATCAGACAAAACTTCATGACAGACCTTAACCGCAAGACTGCTAGCCAGTTGCGTATGATAAGCAACCTTAACCGCCGCTTTGGCATCTACCTTGTGAGGATAGTGGGCATCGTAAAAATAGCCAAATTCTACAGGAACGATGGGTTCATTGAAGGTAATCCATTGGTCCACCAAGTCACCATAAGTCTCAAAACAAAAACGAGCATAGTCTTCATAAGCCTTGATAGTGGTCTTATTTTCCCAACCATCCCCATCTTCTTGAAGGGCAAAAGGCAGATCAAAGTGATAGAGATTGACTAAAAGGCGAATACCCTTGGCCTTGATGGCTTCAAAGACCTGACGGTAGAAAACCACCCCTTGCGGATTGACCTCTCCACGGCCCTGTGGGAAAATACGAGACCACTGGATAGAAGTTCGGAAGGCTGTATGCCCAGTCTCTACCAAAAGCTCAATATCCTTTTCCCAGTTTTCATAGAAAGTTGATGTTTTGTCAGGTCCAATCCCATTGTAGTAGCGATTTGGCTCTACTTTGAACCAATAATCCCAGAGATTGTCTCCCTTTCCGTCACCAGGTACACGACCTTCTGTCTGTGGTCCAGAAGTAGAGGAACCCCAGACAAAATCCTTTGGAAATTTTAACATTATTATACCTCTTAACTTGATTATGTATTTATTCACTCCAATTATACAGAAAAAACAAGGTAAAAACTAGTTACATTTTTGCCTTGTTTTTCTTCTGATTATAGTTTTTATTTCTTGCTTAGAATTTCAAGGGTTTCGAGCAAGTTGTCTGCGTGAACTTCGATTGTGTCACCAGTCGCCTTGATCTTAACTTCTACGATACCATCA
>CALHBZ010000155.1 GCA_937930605.1 Streptococcus oralis | reverse complement strand
ATGCTTCATCTCAAATGGAAGGAATAGCTAAAGAATGGGCCTTTGCTTCTCGTAGTGCCTATAATAGAGATGTAACCACCATGGGATCCATTATAAACCAAATTGACGATCCATTTACACGTACTGAGAAACTGCAAATTCAGACAGGAAATGACAGTATGAAATTTAACTATAATGGAATCTCTCAATTTTCATCTGTACGAAATCGTTCAGCTAGCACTAGTTTGGATAAACTTGGATTCAAATCCTCTGGAACCAATCTAAATCTTCGTTATGCAAATAATAGTCTCTTAGCAGACAGTCTATTTGGAATCCAGTACAATATTTCAGAAACTCCCCTTGATAAATATGGATTTCACGAGATTTATCAAAAGGATCATTTAACCTTATATAAAAATCAACTCTCTTTACCCATTGCTTTTGCCACTCAATCTATTTACACAGATGTAAACTTTAACAATCACACTCTGGATAATCAGGCTTTATTTATAAACCAGCTTTCTAATCTCAACTTAGATTACTTCTCCCAAATAGCATATGATAAAACAGATACTTCAGATGGTTTAACGAGCATCACAGGTTCTGCTAATGAGGACGCAAGGATTGATTATCAAATTGAGGTTCCTCAAAATAGTCAAGTGTATCTCTCTTTTTCAAACCTTCATTTTACTAATGATAAACAAAAGAAGGTTGACATCCTTGTCAATGGAGAAAAAAAGACTTTTACAACTGACAATGCATTTAATTTCTTTAATTTGGGTTATACTGAAGAACAAAAAACTTTCAATATCAGTGTTAGTTTCTCTGGCAATTCTCAGGTGTCATTTGAATCTCCAACCTTCTATCGTTTAGATACCCAAGCTTTGACTGAGGCAATCCAAAAGATTAAAGAACAACCTGTAGAAGTATCTACCTCTAAAAATAAAGTCTTTGCTACATATGAAGTCAAACAAGATAGCTCTATTTTCTTTACCATTCCTTATGACAAAGGTTGGTCTGCTTATCAAGATGGAAAAAAACTTGAAATCAAGCAGGCTCAAACTGGTTTTATGAAGGTTGATGTTCCAAAAGGAAAAGGAACCATTACACTTTCCTTCATTCCCAATGGTTTTGTTATTGGAGCAGTCTGCTCAGTAACTGCCCTTCTACTTTTTGGAATCTATAATTACAAACGAAATTCATCTATGACATAAAAATCGACCAAGGAATTGGTCGATTTTTTTAATCTTCTTGCATCTTCTTAGGTTGATAAGCTAGCATACCTAAAACAGTAAAGAAAGCTAGTGTTATAATAAGGAAAATCACTTGATGATGAATATTTCCTGTCATAGAGATTGTTTGTCGTAAACCTGATACAGAGTAACTCATTGGTAACCATGGATTGATACCTTTAAAGAAATCATTTGTCAAAGCAAGGGGGTAGGTCCCTGCACTTGATGCTAACTGTAATAGTAGTAAAATAAGAGAGAAGAAAGCTCCTAAACGGCTATTCCAAGTTGTTAAAGCTGTCACCATAGACATGAAAGCTAAACTTGTGATTATAATCAGAATCAAGGTTCTCATCTCATGGTTAGCAGTCAATCCAATAAGATGGACACCTCCATAAACTAAGACACCTGCTAAGATAGCTATAATCCCATTTATTTCAGAGCGAGACTTCAACCAAGCCCAACGACTCTCTGGGTGACGTCCTGAAGGCAACTTCGCAAAAATCATATTGGTAGATATAGCAGCAACAAAAAGAGCAACTGATATCATATAAGGAGCCATGGCAATCCCATTTACAGGAACTTGGTCATTATCTCTTTTTGAGAGAACTAGAGGCTCAGATAATGTTTCTGCATTTTCAGATTCTGTTGAAGCTGATTTGAGCTGATTATTAGCATTTCCTAATCCTTGTTCTAATGAATCAACTCCTGTCTGTAAATCTTCAAGACCAGAGGTTAAGCTTGTTCCGCCTTCTGCTAGTTTTCCAGTACCATCTGCAATCTTCATAGCACCACTTCCTAGTTGAGATGCTGCAGAAAGTAACTGTGTTGATTTATCTGTCAATTGACTAGAGCCAAATTGTAATTTAGTAAGACCTGCTATCAGCTCTGGACTCTTATTATTCAATTGAGCAGAACCAGATGACAAGCTTTCTATACCTGATACTAATTCTGGAGCTTTTCCAGCTAGCGCATCTACTCCAGCTGTCAAGGTTGATGTATTTTCTGTCAACTTACTTGATCCAGAAACTAATTGATCTAGACTAGTTGTTAAACTTGCATTCTTTTCACTTAGTTGATTAGCACCTATAGAAATAGTATCCAGCCCTTTAGTATAGTTTACAACTCCTTTTTCAATTGACTGACTTCCAGGAACTAACTGATTGTCTACAGTAGTTTGTAACTTTGTAAAACCACTTGACAAAGTTGTCAAGGAGCTAGATGCTAAAGGTAAAAGTTGATTTGCCTTCGTCTGCAAATCAGATAGATTAGTTACTTGTTGTTCTGAATTCTCTATACTTTCTTTCAATCCTCCTACTGTCGTTAAAATTGTTTTTGCTGACTCAATAGTAGAATTAGAATTTTTAGAAATAGCTTCTGTCAGTTCTTTCTTCTGTTCCTCTGTGAGAGATTGATAAGTAGCTGTTGATTGAAGGTTAGCAATAGTTTTTTCTTGTTCTGTCTGACTTTTGGTCACAATATCCTGAGCAAGAGTTGTTAGATTTGGCAAAGCTTCTGATAATGTCTTTTTCAGTTGAGTATTATCTGCTATCGTAAGAGCTTGTAGTGTTTTATTCAGTTCTCCTAGACTAGTTGCCAATTGAGTAATTTGTTCATTTTGTTGAGATGAGGACTTTAATTGACTTGAAATTTCTTTAATACCAGTGTTTAATTGCTCTATTCCATCTCTTAGTGTATCTGATTGATTGGATAATTGACTTGTTCCATTAGAAAGTTTTTCTACACTACTTGTATAAGCATTTACACCAACTGAAAATTGATTGAGACCTGTATCTAGTTGTGAAACGCCACTTGTGTAGGACTTTATACCTGTATTTAGCTGATTTACACCTGTCACCAACTCAGGAGTTTTTGACGCTAATTGACCAAGTCCAGTGTCAACTTGTGAGACGGCTTTTGTATAACTTTGTAAACCACTATTAAAAGTCCCTAAACCAATATGTAATTGCTCTATTGCAGATACATAGCTAGATAAACCTTTTGTAAATTGATCTGCTCCATTTGAAAAAGTTACAGTTGAGTTTGCTAAAATATTAAGATTTGCCGTCAATGTTTGACTTCCCGTCACCAACTGATTCGCTCCATTAGCCAATTGTTCACTTCCATCAGCTGCCTTGTTTACTCCAGACTTCAAGTCATTCATTTTTTGAAATAAAGCCTTGGTATACGTTTCAGTTACATTAGTAGAAACGGTTTGTTTTAATTGTGTCATTGCAGAATCACTCATCTTGCTTGCAATAAAGCTATGCCCACTTGAGGTCTGATAATCAATCTGCATCTGTTCAGGATGATTTGTTAGGATAGAAGCAGCTTTTTCAGACAAGTCACTTGGTAAAGTCACTACCATGTAGTAATCACCATCTTCTAGCCCTTTTTCCCCTTCCTCTTCATTAACAAAATGAAAATCTAAAGCCTTATTTTCTTTTAAATTAGACACCATGTCTTCACCTATTGTCATTATCTGTCCATTATAAGAAGCTTCCTTATCTTTATTGACAACTGCTACAGGTAACTCTGACAATTGACCATATGGATCCCACATAGATGATAAAAATATGATATTGTATAAAGCTGGAATGAGAGAAATCCCTATCATTACAATGATAAAGGTCGGTTTTTTAAATATTGCTTTCCATTCTTTAAACATGTTTCCTCCTTTTTTACACATATTGTCTAAAATTTTGATATAATAGATTATACATCAAAAAATCCAAATTTCAAGGTAAAAAATTATTTTTTAGACATATTGTCTAATTTGTCTATAAGGAGGAATTATGAAAGAAAGTAACAAACGTTTAAAAACAAAACGCATTATCGAAAATGCCATGGTTCAATTATTGATGGACCAACCCTTTGATCAAATTTCTACTGTCAAGTTAGCAGAAAAAGCCGGAATTAGTCGTTCCAGCTTTTACACTCACTACAAGGATAAGTATGATATGATTGAACATTACCAAAGTAAGCTATTTCATACCTTTGAGTATATTTTCCAAAAATATGCTCATCATAAAAGGGATGCTATTTTAGAAGTATTTGAATATTTAGAGTCTGAACCACTATTAGCTGCACTCTTATCTGAAAATGGTACAAAAGAAATCCAAAATTTCTTGAGAAATAAGCTTCACATTATGCTTAGCACAGACCTTCAGAAGCGCTTTATGAAACTACAACTAAATCCAATTGAATTAGAATACAGCAGCATTTATCTAACAAATGCCCTATTTGGAGTTTGCCAGACTTGGATTGCTCACGGAAAAAAAGAAAGCCCGCAAGAAATGACAGACTTCCTTATGAAAATGCTAGGTGGTGATGCAAACTAAGAATAAAAAAAGAACACCGAGTAGTGTTCTTTTTATCTGACTCCGCCAGTAGGACTCGAACCTACGACATCATGATTAACAGTCATGCGCTACT
>CALHBZ010000154.1 GCA_937930605.1 Streptococcus oralis | reverse complement strand
AATATTACGGAGACTACCACGCACTCCGCGACATCAATCTCCGTTTTGAAAAAGGGCAAGTCGTTGTCCTGCTTGGACCTTCAGGTTCTGGAAAGTCAACCCTTATCCGTACGATCAATGGTTTAGAGGCTGTTGACAAAGGAAGTCTTCTAGTCAATGGACACCAAGTAGCAGGTGCCAGTCAGAAAGATTTAGTGCCTCTTCGCAAGGAAGTCGGCATGGTTTTCCAGCATTTTAACCTTTATCCACACAAAACTGTGTTAGAAAATGTAACACTGGCGCCCATGAAAGTTCTAGGGATTGATAAAAAAGAAGCTGAAAAAACAGCCCAAAAATATCTAGAATTTGTAAATATGTGGGACAAAAAAGATTCTTATCCAGCCATGCTATCTGGTGGACAAAAACAACGGATTGCCATCGCGCGCGGACTCGCCATGCATCCCGAACTTCTCCTCTTTGATGAGCCAACATCTGCCCTCGACCCTGAAACCATTGGGGATGTTCTAGTAGTTATGCAAAAACTGGCTCATGACGGGATGAACATGATCATCGTTACCCACGAAATGGGCTTTGCCCGAGAGGTTGCTGACCGCATCATCTTTATGGCTGACGGGGAAGTTTTAGTAGATACGACAGATGTCGACGGCTTTTTCGACAATCCAAGCGAACCTCGCGCCCAACAGTTCCTCAGCAAAATTATCAACCACGAAAGTGACAAAGTCAAATAAGGAGGCGCCTATGAAAAAGAAACTCTTTTTATCAGCGTTATTGATTAGCCTTTTCAGCCTTTCTACTGCCAAACCAGTTCAGGCTGATACTAGTGTGGCAGACATTCAAAAAAGAGGCGAGCTGGTTGTCGGTGTGAAACAAGACGTTCCCAATTTTGGCTACAAGGATCCCAGGACTGGGACTTATTCTGGTATCGAAACTGACCTTGCCAAGATGATTGCGGACGAACTCAAGGTCAAGATTCGCTATGTGCCTGTCACCGCCCAAACCCGTGGTCCCCTTCTAGACAATGAACAAGTTGATTTGGATATCGCGACCTTCACCATCACTGACGAGCGTAAAAAACTCTACAACTTCACCAGTCCCTACTACACGGATGCTTCTGGCTTTTTGGTCAATAAGTCTGCCAACATCAAAAGCATCGAGGACCTAAATGGTAAAACGATCGGAGTTGCCCAAGGTTCCATTACCCAACGTTTGATTACCGAACTAGGTAAAAAGAAAGGTCTGAAATTTAAGTTTGTAGAACTGGGTTCCTATCCAGAATTGATTACTTCCCTTCACGCTCACCGTATTGATGCCTTTTCCGTGGACCGCTCTATCCTGTCTGGCTACACCAGTAAACGAACAGAGCTGCTAGACGATAGTTTCAAGCCATCTGACTACGGCATTGTTACCAAGAAATCAAACACTGAGCTCAACGACTATCTTGATAACTTGGTCACTAAATGGAGCAAAGATGGCAGTTTGCAAAAACTTTATGACCGTTACAAGCTCAAACCCTCTAGCCATACTGCAGATTAAGGAGGATACCCCATGACAGATTTATCATCTTGGACAGCCTATTTTCAGGATTTTGGACAATTTTTCAACGGTTTCCTCTTCACCCTTGCCCTAGCGATTGGATCCTTTATCCTAGCTATGGTCTTAGGAATCATCTTTGGAGTCCTATCAACTAGCAAACATCAAATTTTAAGAATTTTGGCTCGTATCTTTGTCGAATTTTACCAAAATACTCCCCTCTTGGTACAGTTTGTTATTGTTTTTTATGGTTTGCCTCTTATCAGTGAACACACAATCATGATTCCGATTTATTGGACAGCTGTTCTCTGCGTCGGACTTTATCACGGAGCTTATATTGCTGAGGTTATTCGTTCAGGGATTCAGTCTATTCCTAGTGGTCAGATGGAGGCCGCCTTGTCGCAAGGTTTCACCTATATCAGTGCCATGCGCTTGATTATCTTGCCTCAGGCCTTCCGTATCATTCTCCCTCCTTTGACCAACCAAATCGTCAACCTCATCAAGAACACCTCTACAGTTGCCATCATCTCTGGTGTGGACTTGATGTTTGTGACCAAGTCTTGGTCAGCTCTCAACGGAAATTATATCCCAGCCTTTTTAGGTGCTGCTCTTCTCTACTTTGCCCTATGCTTCCCTGTTGCCCAGTTTGGTCGCAAGATGGAGCAAGCCAATAAAAAAGCCTATTCACTTTAGGAGGTTACTATGGAATCTATTTTAGAAGTTTTGACCCCAGATAACCTAGCCTTTATCTTTAAAGGATTTGGCTTGACCCTCTATATTTCTCTGATTGCCATTGTCCTCTCTACCATCATCGGTACAGTTCTAGCCGTCATGAGAAATGGGAAAAATCCTGTCTTGCGGATCATCTCTAGCATTTATATTGAGTTTGTACGTAACGTTCCCAACCTTCTCTGGATTTTCACCATCTTTTTGGTGTTTAAGATGAAGTCCACACCAGCAGGAATCACTGCCTTTACCCTTTTTACCTCAGCAGCCCTAGCTGAGATTATCCGAGGTGGTCTTAATGCTGTGGACAAGGGGCAGTACGAAGCAGGAATGTCACAAGGATTCACTTCAGCCCAAATCCTCTACTATATCATTCTCCCACAAGCTATTCGTAAAATGTTGCCAGCCATCATTTCTCAGTTTGTGACCGTGATTAAGGATACCAGTCTTCTCTACTCTGTTATCGCCCTACAAGAGCTCTTTGGAGCTAGCCAAATCCTCATGGGACGTTATTTCGAGCCAGAGCAAGTCTTCAGCCTCTATATCCTGATTGCCCTCATCTATTTTAGCTTTAACCTAGCAATTTCAAGTCTATCCCGCATGCTAGCCAAACGCTGGCAACAAGCAGCAGAATAAAAAAAAGAAATGTGAACTCAAAAAAGGGTTCACATTTTTTGCTACAAATGAAAAAGAGTAACTCAATACTATGCAAACGTTTTACTTTTTGGTAAAATGACTTTAAAACCATAAAGCTAGGAGAAAAGTCATGATCCAAGAACTTTACAAAGAATTCTCTCAACTGGAACAAGTAGAAGCTATCGCTCTTGGTGGTTCACGTGCAGGACAAGACTACGATCAAAATTCTGACTATGATGTCTATGTCTATCTTAACTCACCCATCAATGAGGCGATTCGACTAAATATCTTGAATAAGTACTGCTCCTATATAGAAATTGGAAACCAGTTTTGGGAGTTAGAGGATGACTGTGTACTAAACAACGGTATCGAAATCGAGTTGATTTATCGTTCGCTGGAGTCGTTTGAACAAGAATTGAACACAACCGTTTTTCAGCATCACGCCCAAAACGCTTATACAACTTGCATGTGGCACAATCTACTCCACAGCAAGATTCTATACGACCCGAATGGGCGCTATACTTCTCTTCAAAGAGCCTACCAGATTCCCTACCCTCAAGAACTCAAAAAACACATCATCGAAAAACAGCTCCTTTTGCTGGATCAGGCCATGCCCGCCTTCTATCACCAAATAAAAAAAGCTATCAAACGCCATGATCTTCTCAGTATGAATCATCGTACGAGTGAATTTTTTGCTTCCTACTTTGACTTGTTGTTTGCGCTCAATGAGCAAACCCATCCTGGTGAAAAACGAATGCTGGAGTACGCAAAGGCCCATTGTACTCTCCTCCCTAAGCAATTTGAAGAAACTATTCGCGACTATTTCCAACTACTCTATCAACCTCAAAAAGAAAATCAAGCGATTCTAGCCTTGCAAACCATTCTGAACCAACTAAAAACCATTTTACCATAGAACCAAAAGAAAATGTGAACCTGAAACCGAGGCTCACATTTTTTATAGTTTACTGTAAAGCATCTAGTCTACTCCTATGCAGTTGCTTATTTTTGACCCTCTCTGAAAATCTGTAACTAGGTTAAAAATTGTCCAATTGATTGACGAGTAACCACCAAGCTATTCCAAAACCTCACCTACAATCTACTGACCCGCTCTACCATTGTTGCTACTAATGGAACTTTCATTTTTTCTTTAAGTTACTGTAATTTTTTTAGAGAACCTAACAATTATTACAATATGAATTTTGCAAAAATCACCCAACGATGAGTTCACAAATTACCATAAAATACCCTTATAAGAGAAAATCAAAGCTAAAATCAATAAAACATAGAAGGCGATAAAAAGCCATTTCATCTTCACACATAGAGCAATATACTCTCTGATAAAGGCCGATGGAATATAGTAGGCCGCTGTTCGACAGCCCAAGCCATCTCCTTTCATACGGAGTTGTCTAGCATAGGTACTGGTTCGAAAAACATGGTAGTCATTGGTCACAAAGAGAAAACGTGGACTTGCCACCAGTTTCTCTCCCATTTCTTTTGAGAAGAGAAGATTCTCATAAGTCGTCGTTGAGTCTTCCTCTAGGAGAATCGCTTCTCTCGGAACATCCGTCTCTTCCAGCAAATAATTACAAATTGCCTGAGCTTCGGAAATCTTCTCATCCCCACCTTGGCCACCACTAGCGATCAATTTGACATCTGGATTATTTGAATTGTGGTAAGCCTCAACAGCCTTGTCAATCCTACGCTTGAGCAAAGGACTCACCCTTTCTCCATCCAACAAACCAGCCCCATGAATGATGATAAAATCATAATGTTTTTTCTTAGGAATGAAGAGATACAAGATAGAATATAGTAGAAATCCTGCAAAGGCAAAACCAAAAATCAAATACGAATAAATCAAAAAGAAAAAGATGATATTCACTAGATGATTGGTGTAGAACAAGCTCTTGGTATCGCTCACTCGAATCGCCATGATTACAAAAAAGAACAGAATCACACACCCTAGTCCCAGAGACAAATAATTTGCCTTAGATTTCCCCTCTTTCTTCAATAACACAAATCCGTTATAAATAAGGAAAAAGCCACTTAGAAAAACTAAAAATGGAAGCAAGAGAAAAATCACTGCAAAGAAAATCATGTGCAGTTCTTCTTGCCCAGCCTCATAAAAAAGATTGGCAATAGACAGGTAAGAAAAGAGCAGAGACAAAAGCAAAAGAGCCGGATTCCAGAGACTGCGATTGTCCCTAAAAAATGAAATCAGAAAAAGTAGGACAAAAAATCCTGTAATAAAGTACATAGTCTTCTCCTTTGATGACTACATTGTACCATAATTATGGCAATAGAAAAAGAGAACCTTAGTCCTCTTACTTGATCATTTTATCCTGAGTATCAGCCACAACCTGAGCCAGGCTCGTCTGACCAAGTTGATTTTCCATGGCTGCTTGAACATCAAACAGCTTTTGATCCAAGATCGCATGGATATTAGCACCAATTGGACAATTAGGATTTGGATTATCATGGAAACTAAAGAGCTTACCAGATTTTCCTAAACACTCTACAGCTTGGTAGACATCCAACAAGCTGATATCCTGAAGGTCTTTTATGATCTCAGTTCCTCCCGTACCACGAGCAACTGAAATCAATCCTGCTTTTTTGAGTTGGGACAAGGTTTTGCGAATAATGACCGGATTGACTCCGACACTGGCCGCAAGAAAATCGCTGGTTATTTTGCTGTCTGTATCCTGCATTGCAATACTAATCAACATATGAGTCGCAATTGTAAATCGGCTTGAAATTTGCATCTTCATCTCCTTTCACTGATATTTTATTCATCTTTTCCCGTATAAACATTATACCTTTTTTGCTTATCCTGTCAAATATTATCGACTGATTATCTTCTCCATGCAAAAAGTCCTGTATCCCTCTTGGTAAGCAATGCGGTAGAGGACATACAAAGACTTATTTTTTATGCAATTTTACGGACAATCCCTTTTGTTTTATGACTTGACCAAACCGAGCTGACAGAAACCCCAGCACCAACTAAGGTAAACACAGCTAACATAGCTAGATTATAAAAATAGTTATCTGGGAAATCACCGCTAAAGATTAATTCATTCACCACTCGGAAAGCATAGGCAAACTCAATTCCTAGTTGGGCAACAACCTCCATCGCCAAATCGATTTGATTCACTAGAAAAACGGTAATCACCATCAAAACAGCTGAAATTAGAATCCCTTTTCGAGATAGCTTTCTTCCAAGGATTTCATATCCTTTAATGGTACAAATCCCCAGAACAATACCCGCTGCCATAGCTACATAACCTAGACGCGCGATAAATAGAGCAACTGCTCCACCAATCAATGCTCCCAGCAAGGCACCAGCTGCTCCAAGAAGAACATTTTCCTTCTGATTTTGATAAGAATCCAACTCAATCTGAAGATTGCTCTTCAGCAATTGATAGCTTTCCTCGTTGATAAGGAAAATTGAATCACCTAATTGATAGAGACCAACTGGACCCTCCTGACCACTGTAGCCACAAACTTGAACGAAGTGATGGGATTCAAGGAAAGCTACCAAATCTCTTATAAGTGTCTGTAATTTTTCAATTGTCTTTGATTTGCGCATCGCACCTTTAACAACAATAGATACAGTGTACTGGTTAATAGATAAGGTTGACAAGTTTGGAAGTGATTCGCTCTTAAATTCATCCCACACCAACTCGTTTTCTTCTGAATCCGCAGGATTGCCATCCAAACTCACACTGACACTAAGCCGAAACTGATTTTTTACATCTGCTTCATGTAGCAATAGTAAGTAGCCTGATTGCACGCCATAAATGCTTCCGGACTCCTCATCAAACTGCAAGCCTAACTCCGAGGCGATAGCATGTAGCTCTTCTGGTTTCATAAATAATCTCCCTATTATTTTGAGCATCAATTAGTATGGTGTTCAAATTATGTATTTTTTCATATTTTAGCATAAACTTTATAAACCGTCAATTCGTTTCCTTTTTGACTTTCCAAGAAACAGCTACCGCTATACTATCTTATTTCTAGTCAAACCTCCTCTTAAAACCAATCTTTCTTTTCTCTTTCCATCCAGAGTTCAACATCTTGATCATAACCTTCTTGTTCGCTAATCTGACTCAACAATTCCTGATTATGAGTATGGTGATTCCCATTTACCAAGCTTTCATAGTAAACCTGGAAATAGGGGAGTTTTAACTCCTTAGCCAGCTGCAATTCGGCTTCTACATCATAATCCACTCGACGAAAATCAACATCAGACAAACCTGCTTCATCAAACTCTAAAATCATATACTGGGCACGCAGGTCCTTACGCAACTTCGCATCTAAAAAGAAGGGTTGCCCAATGGATCCTGGATTAAGAATCAACTGTCCGTCACTTCCATAGCGAAGCAACTGCTGGTGGATATGGCCATACACTGCGATAGAAGCATGTGGATCCGTCACCAATCTATCAAAATCTTCTTGTTTTCCCGTATGAATCAACTCCCTACCCCAGTTTTTATCAGGGAGATGGTGAGTGATTCCTACGACCAAATCACCAAACTGACGATGAACTTGCATGGGTTGATTATGGAGGTCTTCAATTTCTTCAGAGCTAATTTCTTCTAAGATATACTGGCATTGGCGCAGGAGATAGCGATGACTCGCTTTTGTAGGATCTAGCTTGCGATGCAAAGCACGCCAGAGACTATTCTCCCAATTTCCAAGAACTCTAGCAGTGATGGGCAAGCTAACCAAGAGGTCCAAAATCCTTCTACGTCCTGTTCCAGGCATAAGAATATCCCCCAAAAGCCAATACTCTTCTACCTCTGCCGCTCTTGCATCAGCCAGTACGGCTTCCAAGGCGCTTGTATTCCCATGTATGTCTGAAAGAACTGCTATTTTCGTCATTCTTTCTCCTCTTTTCCTCTTACTTCTTCTGTTAGTATTATAGCAGAAAACACTCCAAAAAATCACTATCACCACTTACCTGATAAACTTGTAAGAGCTTCCAAATCGTGCTATAATATAGGTAGAGAGCTCCCCTTCATTTAGGATTATGTGGTATTCAACCTCTCTCAATTTTTGCAGATTGGAGGACTATTGCCATGCGGAACTATCTTAAGTATATCCCATACTACCTTGTCATATTCTTCTTTTACTGGCCTCTCTATGAGTTGCTGTTACTGCTGATTTCTGACCCTTATACGCTGAAAGGGCTCTACATAAACAACATTATCCTTTTTTCACCTTTGGCAACCTTCATCGTGTCCCTTCTTTATAGCTACCGTTTCCAATTCTCACTGTGGTGGTTGCTTGGTGTAGGGTTGCTCTTTGGTTTTACCATCATCACTTTCCATGAGTTCGTTCTGCTTTATTTCCTAGCTTATGAACTCTTTGCCCTACTTGGTATGGCTTCAGGTTCAGGTATTAAATATATGCTCCAGCAAGGAAAAAATAAAAAACTTTCACAAAATCCTTGAAAATTCTCGCAATCATGCTATAATAATGCATAGAGACAAGTCACTTAGTCCCTTTCTACTAGAGAGTGCGTGGTTGCTGGAAACGCATAGAGAGCCTAAACTGATACTACTCTACTGACTTTTATGCAAACATAAAACGGTGGCTACGTTAAAGCCAATCAGAGGTGTAGGTCTTTTTGACTTGCATAAATGAAGGTGGAACCACGTTGCGACGTCCTTTCGAGGATGTCGTTTTTATTTTGTCAGAAGGAGGAAGAATGATGCTTTATATGATTGGCGGATCGCCTTGTAGTGGAAAATCAACAATTGCCTCACTTCTTGCTAGACAGTATCAACTACTTCATATCAAACTGGATGATTTGGTAGAAGAGATGATGAGTCAAGCAAGTGCAGACTCACAGCCAATTTGCCTTCTTAGGCAGGATAGAAATCCAGAACAAATCTGGATGAGAAGTCCAGAAGAGATGGCAGATGAAGAATGGCGCTTTTATGAAGAGATTTTTCCTTATGTAAAATCTTACTTGATAAAAAATCAAGATAGACCTCTCTTGGTAGAGGGAGCAGGACTTTTGCCTCACTTGGTAAAGAAACTTGAATATCCAGCGTCTTCCTATCTATGCTTGACTCCGACAGCTGATTTTCAAAAAAAGTATTATATACAGAGAGAATGGGTTCCTTATGTCTTAGAGGGTACAACCAACCCTGAACAAGCTTTTGAAAACTGGATGCAACGAGACATTCTTTTTGCTCAAATGGTTCGTAAGGAAGCGGTGTTATTAGGCTATCCTAGCCTCATAACAGATGGCAGTCAATCAGAGAATCAGACTGCGGAAGAAGTTGCTCGGCTCTTAAAATTGTCCAACAAAAAAAGAATAAATATTTAAGGAGAAAACACATGATTAAGATTACTTTCCCAGATGGCGCTGTTCGTGAATTCGAAGCTGGCGTTACTACTTTTGAAATTGCCCAATCTATCAGCAATTCCCTAGCTAAAAAAGCCTTGGCTGGTAAATTCAACGGCA
>CALHBZ010000153.1 GCA_937930605.1 Streptococcus oralis | reverse complement strand
AAACTTGCTACTTACGCTGAGTTGAATACAACGTGTAACTACATTCACAGAAGCTATGCAACTGTTTTGTTCGTTCGCTTGTTTGACTTTATGAGTTAATTGTACTACTGTTTAAACAGTATGTCAAGACGAAAATATTAATAAATACGAAAAAAACCGTATTTTTCACAAAAAACTGTTGATTTATACTGTTTAATTCGTTATAATAACGATATAATAAAATTCAAGAAAGAGATTCATACAATGGGCAGAGGAACTTTAACACCTCAAGAAGAGGAATTAAAAAAGGTTATATCTAATAATATTAGAACAAAAATAAAAGAAGAAGGCATCTCTCAAGCTGAATTTGCTAGAAGAGCTGGAATACCTCCAACAACTTTGTCTGGATATATAAAAGGTGTAACTAGACCTAATGCTGGTAACCTTCAAAAAATTTCGGACACACTTGGCCTCCTAAAGTCTGATATTGACCCTTCATATAAACAAGGCTACTCATTGGAAGATTGGAACAATAATAAAAAACAATCTCATTTGGTGAAAAAAATCACTGAAATCAGTTCTCAACTTGAAGAACCTCGCCAAAAAATAGTACTTGATACAGCTTCTTCTCAATTGGAAGAGCAAGAAAAGGCTAAAAAAGCTATTAAATCAAAACCAAAAATAACTCCTCTGTTCGATATAAATTCTCCGCTTACTGACGAAGAACTTCAAGAGGCTGTTGACGAAGCTGTAGCTTTTGATGGTGTCCCTCTGACAGATAGAGAAAAAGAACTCTACAAGCATTTGCTCCGTGAAGCATGGGAAGAAGACCATGGCAGGGGGTGAAATATATGTCAGTTATAAAGGAGTTATTGTTAGGACTCTCAGTAAAAATAAAATACTATAATCCTTCTGATTATCCGCATCTTAAAGATGGTATGAAATTTAATATTAGAGGACTAACATATATTTTTATTGATATCTTTAATAGTGAAATGGTCACTCAGAATATATTACTTCACGAAATGGGTCATGTTTCTTTTGGGCATAGGCATCTCGATTGTCGTTCCTCTGGTTGGGATAGAAAGCAAGAAAGAGAAGCTGACCGCTATATGATTGAATACAGAGCCGATGAGTGGTTAGCTCAATTCGACTGGGAACCAGACATTATTGATTATGATGCATTTATTGAGCATTTTGAGTTAGAAAAGCGTCATTATGGGTTAGTTGTTGAGGTGTTTGATGAAATGATCGGTCATGCTCAACTACATAGCCACTGTTTATAGTAAGGGGTGAAAAATGGATTACACAGAATTTAGAAAATATGTTGAAGAAAACACTCGTGCCCAAGGTAAGTTTTTGGAAAAAGCTACAGTTTACTTGCTAGATAAAAACGCTAGTAGAAAACCAGCTGCTAAATGGACTGATTCCCGCATCGAAAAAGAAGCTAACAAGATGTGGGACATGAACATAAGCGGTGCTTTTAACAACGTGGCAGAAGGAATTAAAAATGCAGAAGGTAAGCCTCGCTTTCATAATCACGAGGAACAAGTTACTTACTGGATACAATTTATGAATGAGTATGAGTTTTTAGAAAACTTCACTGAAGGTATCGATGATATGGAATTTGAATAAATAAAACTTTGATACTATTGCTTTCTCCTTAATCATGTCTTGCCCGACAATAGAGCAGGAGAAAAAAATGAATATTAAAGAAGTCAAAAAAAAAGACGGTACAACCGTCTATAAAGTAAATGTTTATCTTGGTGTAGATAGCCTAACAGGTAAGCAAGTACGTACCACGGTTACAGCCAAGAACCGTAAAACGTGCGAGAACAAAGCTCACCAAGCTATGAATAAGTTTATCAAAAATGGGTCTACTGTTGCAAGAGAAAAAGTTTCATTTGACAATTTTAATGCCTTAGCCGCTAGTTGGTTTGATTCTTATAAATTGACAGTAAAAGCAAATACTATCAGAATCAATAGTAATTTTTTAAAAAATTATATTTTGCCAGCGATCGGAAACTATAAAGTTGAGAAAATTACAACTATACTATTGCAAAATATTGTTAATGACTGGGCTAGAAATGCCAATACTGCTGAAATAGTTAATGGTAATCGTGAGAAGGGAAAAAGCAAAGACTATAAGCTATTACTCAATATCATCAAACGCATTCTCGATTATGGTATGCAACTAGGTGTCATCTCAGACAATCCAGCTATAAAAGTATTTTCTCCAAAACTTAAGACAAGAACAGTCAAAAAAATAAAGTATTTTAATAATGATGAACTTAAACGCTTCTTAGCTTACCTTGACACTTTAGAATCAACCACAGCAAATATAAAAAGCACTACTCTATACAAGCTTTTACTTGCTACTGGTTTGCGTATCTGTGAGGCTTTAGCCTTATCATGGTCTGATATTGATTTTGTCAATAATACCGTTAGTGTATCTAAGACACTCATACAATACAGCAATGAGATACAAGACAGTGCAAAAACAAAAGAAAGCAATCGTTTAGTTTCTGTAGATAGCGAGACAATTTCAATGTTGAAAGAGTGGAGAAAACAACAAAATGACGGTGCTATATCTTTGCATGATTCTTTAGTTTTCTCATATCATCAAAAAATGAGAACTTACGAACTCGAAAGACAGCACTTAGTTCGACACTTTAAAAACGCTAAAGTTCCTAACATAGGTTTTCATGGTTTCCGTCACACTCACGCAAGCCTACTAATGAACAATGATGTAAATCCTAAAGAAATTCAAATGAGATTAGGACATGCAGATTATTCAATCACAATGAATTTGTACAGTCATCTTGCTAAAGAGAAAAAGAAAGAAACTGCTGAAAAGTTCGCTAATATACTTAAAGCACTATGATTTTTTGAGTTTTTTTCCGAACGTAACTAAAAACGTAACTAACTGATATAATGACATCTGAAATCCCTTTATATAAGGGGTTCTAAGGATTTGTTGTGATACAGAGCTATTATGGCATACTGTGTCAATAAATGTCAATAGATACCGCTAAACCTTGTTTTGTGGGATTTATAAAAATTATTGTACTAATGAATATCTATGAGTTACTTCTAAAACGTAACTAAAAACGTAACTAATTTTTGTCGGGCAAGAGGCTGTATATCTAAGATATACAGTTTTTTTATTTTAATTAACGTAACTAAAAAAACTCCTTTTAGAAGTTTCTACTATTTTAATATACATTTTTATGGTTCTTGCTGGACTCGAACCAGCGACCGAACGGTTATGAGCCATTAGCTCTGACCAACTGAGCTAAAGAACCGAGTATGATAATCTGTAGCACTTATAAATTTATAAGTGTGGACGGTACTGCAGATTATCAAAGATACTGTAAAAGAAATAATTTTCTCGTCCACTAAATATATTATAACACACTACTATAAATAATTGACAATTGTCTGAAAAATTGATAATATTTAAATTGTTAGTGCCTCCTATGTTTTGTATATAGTAAACTTTTTCTGAACTTGTACTAACACACATCATCCTCTAGTTGGACTCCTTGAAGTCATCCAGCTAGAGCTTTTTTATTTGAAAAAAGCCGCTCCGAAGAGCAGCTAATGAGGAGAGTAAAACTCTTCATCGATGTCCAATAATATTATAGCACAAAAAAAGCCCCGCGAGAGTGAGGCATTTAGCAAAATATGCAGTGAGTATTTCATGGATTAAAATACTCAGTGATTATTTATGGTAACTAATTATAGCGCTATCATTATTTTTTGTCAAGAAAAAAGCGTCCCAGTTAGGAGAGAGACGCTTAGGAGTCTTTATGAAAAATTTTTTTTGGAATAAGAACATTATATAACTTTCCGTTCTTTTTGTAAAGAAAAAGCCCTGACCGAAGCCAGGGTTAATTTATTTTCTGCTATTTAATTCAGCCAAGATAATCAGACCGACAACTATAATCAGCCAAATCCACCAGTAATCTAAAAATAGTTTCATATCGGGCAATTCTTTTATTCTTTGGAAAAATTCTACCATAGTTTATTTCCAAGCAATTTCTACTGTTTTTTGATTGATTGCTTGCATGAAACGGACGTACCAAGGTGCATCTGTTCTCCAACTATACTGTTTCAAGTCTTTTCCTGTTGTCTCTTTATAGATTTGACGAATAATTTTAAGTTGATCTTCATGAGACAAAGCAACTACTTTATTTCCATCATAGTAATAAATAGTTCCTTGCGTTTTTCCTGTTTTTGCATCAATAATTTGATATGTAAATTTCATAAGGTCATCATCCTCCAATTGTGAATTATTATTTGCGTTATTGTTATTTTGTTCTGTAGAATTTCCACCAGCTAGTTGCTTCCATTGATTAGCGTTGATATAAGCCAAGTTCAAATCAAGCTGTCCGTTCCAGTTCATTAAAGTTCCTGACGAGCTATACTGATGAATCGCTGCAGAACTCCAAGCGCCATATCCTTTGCCATCTGACCAAGGTTCTGATTGATAGCCTGTAGGACTTGTAGAAGCATATTGAGCAACCCACAAAGCATTACTACTTGAAATAGTACTCCAATTAAACTGACGAGTGACTTCTGCAGACATGTAAATCATTGGATTGATGCCCGTTTTTTCTTTTACACGATTCAAAAATTGACGAGCACCAACATTTCCCCATGCGTTGATTGCCCCAGCTTCGAAATCTAAGACGAGAACTGCTTTACCAATATATTCTTTAACAACACTGATAAAGAAGTCTGCCTCAGCGATTGGATTTCCAGTGCTAGCGAAATGATAGAAACCTAGAAGCTTATTTGCTTGAGTGACTTGACCAGCTTGTTCTCGCCAAGTTGGATTAATATATTTTGTTCCCTCAGTAGCTTTAATAAATACAAAGTCAGAAGGAACAATTCCAGCATTCAATTCTGCTTGATAGCTGGAAATGTCAATTCCATTCATAATAGCCTCCTATTCTTCAGTGAGTCCTTCTGTTCCATTAATAATTGGTTCCACAAGATTAGCCAGTTCTTCAGCATCGGTAGAAATATTATCTGCTGTTTTAGACACTGATTGAGCAACTTCAGATGTAGCTTGTGCAACCTCTTTAATAGTTTTAACTGGGTCAGAAGTAAAATTCTTTTTCAATTGAGCCAAAGAAGCTTCAATTTGAGCTTCAATCTGAGCGGGATTAGTTTTGATTTTAATTCGTTTAGCCTCTTCTGTCACATAGTTAATAGCTTCAGACAACTTCTCAGGGTTCTCGTTGAAGTTCTTTTCTGCCCAAGTCACTCCTTGATTTGCCAATTTAGCTAAAGCATCGATATTTTTTACATTGCTATGCTTTTTAGCTGCCTGTGAGATGAAGTAAGAGACTACTGTTCCTACTAAAGTTAAAATACCGCTAAAGATTGTCATTAAATTTTGATCCATTTTATTTTTCCTCTTTCTTGAATGAGCTGAAGTGTTGCATTGTGTCGCCTTGATAGCTCGCGACATCAATACCGTTTGTGTTGGCTGATACACTACCTGCGATAACAACATCTGAAATACTATTTACTTGCATGTTATTTCCCCTTTAAATATAATCTTCTGGTGCCGGTGTCCAAGGGGTTGCGGTTGAACCAAACTCTTGCTTTGGTTTTCTAACTCTAAATGTAAAACTACCTTCACTCGTACTAGTGAATCCAGCCTGAAATATGGCTTGTGTGTTGACAGATGGGTCTGCATAAGGAGGTATCGTTGAAGTTTGTGTTATTCTTATCCACTGATTCAGCATTTGACTAGGGTCTTTAGGTAAATCAATAGAACATATGAATTTATAACTGGTTATTGTTCCATCACTACTTGCAGTATATCTTTGACCAAACCAAAATTCTTTAACAGTTGTCCCAGCAGGAAGATTCCAACTTGTAAACATAACATCCATACTAATGGTATATTTATCACCTGGTTTATAGCCCCTAGGTTGAATAGAGAAACCAGCCGACAGGTCTCTACTGACATAGGTATTAGTCCCCTTCATTGTCGCTTCGCCATAGTCATTTTCTACTTTGTCAAAGTTTTTAAAGAACCCATCTTTGGTCTTAGCAGAACTATTAACTAACAAATTCCGACCATAAACCAACTGACCGTTTGAATACACTCTATCAAGTGGTTTACCGTCCTTGACAAGCGCCTTACCATTTATAATTGCCATATTAACCTCCTATAAAGTAAACGCCTGTCTTGTCGGTTAGTGCATTATATTCTGCTTGCGTAACAACGTTGATTACAGCGTCTTTACCATTAGTGCCGTCTTTACCAGATGGTCCCTGAATACCTTGAATCCCTTGAGGTCCAGTGTCTCCCTTGATACCTTGAACACCTTGTATACCTTGTGGTCCAGTGTCTCCCTTGATACCAGTAGCACCTGACATATCAGTAATAAAAGTAAATTCAGTACCATTCCACAGATACAATTTTGCGTTGTCTGGGTCTTCAACGGTTGATGAAATCATAACAAAGTCTCCCTTTGTTAAACCGTCACCACTCATTGACGCAACACTTGGAAACGTTTCGGCAATTGAAAAATCTTTACCAGCTACTCCTTGAACACCTTGCTGTCCTTGTTCTCCCTGCTCGCCACGCTCGCCCTGAATACCCTGAATTCCTTGCGGTCCTATTTCTCCCTTTTCGCCTTGTGGACCAACCTTTCCTTCTGGTAGGTTATCAATAAGTTCTTTGGCTAAGTCACTAAACTGTTGCTGGAATTCGCCTAAAGTAATTGATGAAATCAAGTTACCGGAAATACCAGTAGCGTTTTGATTGATGGATAACTTGACGAAACCAGAATCAGGATAAATCTCATAGCCGCTTGAACTGCTCAACCACAACTCTAATAAGTAACTACCAACAGGTAAGTCACTCAAATCTCCAGAACTAATCACAATATGTTTATCGACCCATTTTGCTGAAACACTTTTGAGGTAGCCGATATCAACTTGTTTAATTTTGATAGTGGCTGATAAAGTGCTGTCACTGATAATCACACCGTTTTGTAATGCTCTAAAACTTAAGTCTGTCTCATTATCTGCGAATTTAAAACTAGTCACATCTAGTGTTAATATTTTAGCCATAAGCCCTCCTTATTTTTCCTCTTTTATCTAATTAATTTTATAACTTCCATGATAATCGTATATATGAAAGCCGAAGCTCCACCAATTCCGAAAATCAATTTCCAAAAGTTTGTTTTATCAAGCAACTTCAACTGAAACTGTCGTTCATCTGAGCTTTCATTACCTTTAATAACAGCCTGTAGGATTTGAGCATTCTGTTCAGATTGTCTGGTGTTCTGCTCTCTTAAAAAGCGATTGGATTCATCAACACGTGTCAAGCCATCATTCATCTGCTTTTGCATTTCAACCGACATGTCGTTAAGTCGGGACAGTTCCTTATCATGTTGTTTGAGTTTAGTCTCATGCTGTTCTACTAGCTGTTTTAATTCCATAACCCCTGCTTTCTAATTTACGGTAGCAATATATGTTTTGGCTTGAGCGGTAATTTCCTCAAGTAATTTTTCTATTTCTGAATTAACTTCAGTACTATTAGCATGATATGACTCTGCTTCGCTAATACTGATATTGAAATTGAATGCACCATCAGCTCCTAGTGAAGCAGACACTGAAACAATTTCTTTTGTATCTTGTGCAATAGAGTAACTATAATTTTCACTTTTCTTTTCTGTTTTCATTTTTTCTCCTTAAACTAATCCATTGGGCAAATTAAAAATCCATTAAACCCTTGCCCAGAAGTCGTATTACTTGCTGGGACAATCGCAACTTTTCCATCACCAGAATCATTGTATTGAATACGTGTAGAGTTAGTTGCTGACATAACACCAAAGGAGTCATATCCATCTGAAGCTCTTCCATTTGCTGGAACATAACAAAGAGTATTTGGCTGATTTCCCGTTATAGCTGGGCAAACAATTTTTCTAAAGTGGATGTATAAAACACCATTTTTAACTCGATAACGAGCTTTTCCCCCAGAACCAATACTAAAACCACTGGCAAGTGTTAGATTTGTCCAAGGAACATCAGTTGATAAATCAGTACCTCGAGGTGTAAGTTGAGCATAGTTTCCATCTGAGTCGCTTATGAACGGTCCTTGAAAATTAATCCCAGCTAATCTGTAAAATCCTGTATTAATGTTCGTAAATTTCTGAGCTAGTCCTTGTTCAGAATCAAGTGCTATATCGTTTCTAGTATTAACAGTTCCGTCTGTCTTTGAAATTATAATATGATTATCTTTGATTTCAGTAGAGATTGAAACTTGACCATTAGTTGTTGTGCTTACAAACTCACCATCAGTAATTGTTAAATTGTTACCGTTGATATTATGTGCATTTATTTCGCTTAATATCCAGTTAGTTCCTGACCAATAGTATTCAGTGCCAGATAATATAACTGTTCCGTCACTCGCTGTAAGGTCAGACGTACCTAAATATTTCCAAGTTAAACCTTTGAATCGAGTGGTCGGCTCAGTATCGGAAACAACTTTACCTGGGTCACCGTTACTTCCAGCAGGGCCTTGAATACCTTGGTCTCCCTTATCGCCTTTATCACCTTTAATCAAGCTCCATGTATACTTACTTGGGTCTGTAGAATCAGTGCTCGTAAAGTCTGTATATTGTCCGATATAAGTTTTACCAGTCGCATTTGATACATCAAATCCAGCCGTACCGGTTGAGTTTGTAGCATAAGCGATGTGAAGATAACTTGTTTTTCCGTCAGCTCCGGCTTGTCCGGGGATACCAGTTGCTCCAGGGTCACCTTTTAATCCTTGCGGACCTTGCGGACCCTGTGCGCCCTTAGCGCCATCATTCACATTAGTGATAGTCACCGACTGACTTGCGACTACTTTACCGCCAACTGTCGCTTTAAAGCTGTAAACTGCCTTATTCGCAACTCCTCCGGCATCCACAGTGATTTCTTGAACGTTTGCGACAACCGTTCCGTCTTTCGACCATTCGTAGCTGTCTGCGTCTGTTTCAGTCGTATCTGACCCAAAGTAGATGTGGGCGCCTAATGTAGTCGTTCCTGTTCCATTTTTAAATTGAGTACCGTTGGTAGAGGTTATGTCCGGCCGATAAGGAGTGCTATCTTTAATCAACTGAGCCAACCGAGCTTCTAAATCATCTGAAATTCCACTCTCTAATTCAATGTAATTACTAAAGGTCAATTTATTATTAGAAGGGTTAGAAAAACTTATCTCAAGCTCAGAAACACGGGCTTGAAGAATCAAGCCACCTGTTTGAGTGTTAAAGTTTTCATCTTGGATTCGTACCGTATCGCCAATGGATAAAGGTTTACCATCGCCAACTGCTTGACTCACTAATTGACTTTTAGCACTCACTTCATAAGTGACTAATGCATAAGCATATTTTTTAAACTGGCTAAGGGCATAGCCCCACATATCATTAACATTAGTATATTCAGTTTCAAAATCCTTACGTATCCAGATATCACCAGTTGCAGATTGTATTTGTGATGGATATAATTCAGCAGATAATGGCGCAAAAGCTAATGTTGAGCCTTTTCTCTTATAAAATTCTTCTACACCATCCGCATTTTTAACAGACCATTCTGAATTATTCCAATTTAAACCATCTGCTCCAGTTATATTTGTAGCATTAAAAATTTGAGTACGATCTACTGTTCTTCTAACTTCTGAAACATTTTTTCCAAAATATAAAGTAACATCATTTCGCCATGTTCCCACCCCTTGAATATTTGCGCCATCATTAGCTTTATAAATATTTAAGGTCATCCCTTTTAATGTCCCATCATCATTTAGCTCTGTCACAAATTCAAATTCTGCATCAAAGTTACCAATTACAGATAAGAGCCGAGCAAGTTTGGTTTCTTGGCCATCATAATTGATTGTACGAGTAAGACTAGAGACTTCATTAATCCCAATCATAATTTGAGCATTAGAAATGAGCTGCATTTGGTCAAAATACCATTGGATATTATGACTTGAGCTATTGACTAAAGGATTCGCTTGTTCATTTCTAAGTTCAAGATTCAAAGTCGCAGTATTCAAGGTAATGACATCATCTGTTTCTTCAGAGGTCAGAACACTAAATAGAAAATCTTCTCCTTCATAAGTAAAACTAATATAGGCTTGGTCATTTAGAAATTGACAATAATCTTGCAAAGCTCCGTTTTTAAATTTATTAACCGAGAAATCAAAGGTAGCTGCCCCTTCCGCCAAATAGCGGTGCCAATTATCATTGAAAAAAGAAGGGAGCCCAGGCACTTCGTTACTTAAGAACCCCACTCGATTCATTTGGTTGTCGTGAATTGTAATCTGCATTATAAGTAGCGCTCCTTCCATTGGATTTCTATTTGAGGCGGAGTAGTATTCCATGATGATTGATAAATGTCAAGTTCAGTTTCTCCAGATGGAAGCGAGATAAATTCTGAACCTGTAACCAGCTCATTATTAGATGAAATACCATCTTTTGTTATCTTTCCGTTTTCCATATCTAATTCCATTACCGAACCAGCTTGATAACGATTAGGCAAATCATGCCATACATCGACTTTATCTTTCCGACACCAGAATCTACGAAGTGATAATTCTCCCAGAAATTTATTTGAATTTGTGAAATTACCAATAAAAATATAAACCCTCTCAATTGGTACATTTTCTAATTCAGGAACATTAATCGTTTGTCGGCTTCCTTTCCAGTAAAAGCCTAAACTTGCACCTTGTTTGACAAAATCAGCTGACCCTTTTTTACTGTTGAACATGGTGTTGTTATTGGGGTCTTTAGTCTGCTCTCCATCATTCGTTGTAAAGGTAATTGATTTATACTCTTTAGGATGGTCTCCGCCAACCCAAAATTTCGCTGCCCCTGTGTTACCTGTCTTATCAGATTTGACAATTCCGTAACCAGCTACGAATTTATCATTTGAGTCCGTGAACATAATTTGGAGCAATCCTGTCTGACCATTTTGTAAAGCGTGAACAAAAATATTAAACCATGCATAAAAATTAACAGAACCTTTTTCTCCATTTGAATCTGGTGGAATGTCAAGAGACAGCATTCCTCCTCTATGAGTACTTCCAGTAGCTGTGCTTTGGGTTATAAGCCTTAATCCATCTTTTAAATAACCAATTTTCCCTGTCGTATCACAAGTTCCACCGACTGATGCAATTTGTGGGTTAACTTTACCACTCGCATCTACAAAATCACTAAATTGCAAATCAGAATCAGTTGTATATAATACCTCACTTTCAGGAACCGTTTCTCCATCTGCTTCATCTCTTTTCCCAAGCTCTAAAATACCATTCTCATTAACAAGACCAAGATAACCATTTTCATGAGCATTGGTAATTTTTATTTTTGGGAAAGTTTCAAGAGTTCCTTGATTGTTAATTTGAACTTTTGTCGAACCATCAGCATTATGAGTAATTGTTCCAAACTCTCCTCCTGAATTAGATTCATTCAAAACTTTGGTATCTATTGTCGTTGAATAACCGTCAGGAATTAAAAACGTAATTGAACCTACGGCTTGATAAAATGTTGATTCATCTAAAGTTGGCACTCCATCTGGAACTGCCATCCAAACCTGGTTGACATCATCATCAAAAATAAGCGGTTGAGGCGCTGTTACATTTAATGCTTTAGCCAGTTGTTTTCTAATTGAGGTAAATCTATCAGGTTTAACATTTACAATAAAATTTATTGTTATTGACTTACTATCGATCGAATTGCGTATAAAGTCAGAACCTACTTTTAAATTTGTCTGAGTATTATTAGTCCAACCAGAACCAATATTTCTTGTAATAGCAGTAAATCCATCTACAATTGTAGATAAATCTATGCCATTATATAAAACTTTAAATCCCATTATTTCCCCCTCAATAAATCAATTTTTTTCTGATAATTGTCTATAGCCCTATTCATTTCAGGTGCTAAACCATTTGATAGACTTCGTTCATCAATGATAGGGGTAGGCATATTAGATACTGCATAAAGTTGCCGCTCATTAACTCCTAAAATTTGAGAAAGTAATCCAACTGTTTGAAATAATATGCTAGAGATATCATTAGAATTATTTTGATTATCTGAATTATTGTTAATCGTTTGACTTGCTTGATTCAATAATTGTGTCGCTCTCGATTTCTTTTGAGGGTCAAGGGGAATCACCATCTCAGGACGATTTCCTTCAGCAATTTCATAAAATCCATGAGCATTTATGATTCCACCATTTTCATAGCCATGCCCATTTCCAAGAAATGATAAACTTGGGCCATAGGTTTTTTTAGCATAATTAAGAGCAGCTAATAAGTTATCGTAACCATTAAAAATATCACCGTGACCAGGGAATTTATTGGCATTGAAAGTTGAGGAAATTGTTTGCATTAGTCCTTTAGCAAGGTCACCAGTAATATTATTAATATCTCCAATATTTCCTTGTACAGCTTTTTCATTACCGCTTGATTCTGTTGCGATTTGGCGAAGTACACGGTCAATCATATCTTGGCTAGTGCTCAATCCGTTAGCTGCAAGTGCCTGTTTAACTTGTCCAGCCCAACGTTGAACACCAGTACCAGATGGCGAACCTTGTGAACCTCCTGCATCTGATTCAGCTTTTTTGAAGAATGACTGTAAGAATTTAATAAAATTATCCTCAGCAGTTTGAGCAGAACCTTTTGCCATCCTAGTTACAACTGGCGGAAAGTCATTTTCTAAATTGTCTAATCCTAAGCCATTATAAATAGCTTCTACAACTCCTTTGGGGCCTTTTGAAATAACGCTAGTAACATCTTTATATGTTGATTTAACCCATCCAAGCGCATCTGACAAGAAACCAGATACTCCGTCAGCATGAGCTGGTAAATTAGCTGTTAATGATAAGAATTCTTTTGACATTGAGTGAGGAAGAATCGAAGTACCAGCTTTCAAGTTACGAATTTCAGGGCCCTGTTGTCCAACTGCAAAAATACCACGGCTTTGATGGTGAGCAAGCTCAAATCCTTCTTCACCAACTAAAGCTGTTTCATCTTGAGCTAATCCACGAGTACCTACAGCATATCCTTTAAGGCTAACGTGACCGATATTTCCCCAACCTTTATGCAGGAAGTTAAGGACGCCATTAATCCCGTCAACAAATGAGTTAATTAAGTCTCTTGAATCTCTAAATCCTTTTGTATACTGTTCTACCGTTTGTTTTTGTTCTCCTGCAGCAGCTTTTACATTTTTGTCAGCCTTATCATTAGCAAAGTCAATTGTTTCTTTATGAGTTTTTTGTGCCTTATCTACTACGCCTTTATATTGTTCATTAGCGTGACCAATTGAATCATCACGTTGCTTTTTAGTAGTTTTTATCATTTCATCATATTGAGCTTTTGTTATAGAACTATTTTCTGCACGTTGTTTATCAATTGCTGCAACGGATTTTTTATATTGTTCATTTGCTGCTTTTACAACATCATCTTTTTGTTTTTGCGCCTTATCCTTAACACCTTTATATTCATCGTCAGCCTTTTCGAGCGTATCAATTAATTGTTTTTGATTTAATTTACCTTTTTTATTCTTTAAATCATCAAGTAAATCTAGTTGTTTATTTTGAGCGATCTTAGTAGCAGTATTTATTTGATTATTCATCTGCTCTTCAGATTTTGTTTGTGTTTTAGCATAGTCTTTTTCAATCTTATTCATATTGTTGCTATGCTCTTTTTTATTTTGCTCTTGCTTATTATCAAAAGAATTTGTTGCTCTTAAAATTTCAGCCATCATCTCTTTTTGATATTGAGGTGAATTTTTACCGTATTTCTTTTCCAGTGCTAAAAGAGCATCAGTACTGCCTGATTTAATTTTTTTAATCTCAGCATCATGATCTTTAGTTAATCTTGTATTAGCATCATTAGCTCTTTTTTGCTCTTTAGAAACACTAGCGTAGTAGTTATCAGTATTCTTCTTCATCTCATCAAGATTCTTCTTCTGAGCAGCTTTCTGCTTATCGTCTGAATCTTTTTGGCCTTTGGTCATTTTGTCTGCTTGAGCTTGAGTAATTACACCATTTTTAACTAGAATATCTACTTGCTTTTTAGAATCTTTTTCTTGATTCTGATAAAACTTATCAATATCTTTGGACATCTTTGCATAAGCATCAGCAGTTGCTTTCTTAGCTTTTTCAAGTGATTTCTCATCGACAATATCAACATTTGATGCCTTGTTAATTTTATCCAAGAATCCTTGGTAGTCCTTGGAGAACTCTTTCATATCTTTTGTTGGTGCTTTAGGGTCAAACTTAACAACTGGTAGCTTTTCGCTTTTTAATGAAGATTCTTTTAAACCGTCATTAATCAAATTCCCAAGCTTTTTACCTAAGTTTTTACCACCCATTCCACCTATTGCTGCACCAATTGCTGTACCAATACCAGGAGCGATAAGAGAACCAATCGCTGCTCCTGCCGCTGCTCCACCAAGTGAGCCAGCAACTCCGCCAGTCTTTTGAGCTGTACTATCTTTACTGAGTAATTCAGCTCCTGCATTTATTCCGCCAGACAAGACTGTACTTCCGCCAACAGAACCAATAATTCCTAATAATCTTGGAATTAAGGAAGTAGCTTTTGATAAACCGCCAGAGGCAACAAGTGCTTCGCCTTCAGCAGCTACGCCTCCTTTAGTTACTGTTGAAGCAACTGTTCCAGCTTCAGCAGCAACACCTTTACCTACAGAAGATTTAATACCTCCGCCAGATAATGCATCAGATAAAGCATTAATACCTGACATTATTTTAAGTTCATTATTAATTTTTTTAACCATCGATAGAGCATCGCCAATTTTATTAACTGCCCAAATACTAGCGAAAACTTTTACTGTATTTACAACAAAATCTTTATGTTCCCCGATAAATTTTACGGTATCAACGAGCTTTTGGAATATTTCAGCGATCCAACCAGCAATTTCTTCAAGCCCTTGCTTGCCCTCTTTAGAATTAAATGCCTTAGCCATTGAAGTGGCTGCGTCAGATAAAACTGGCAAGAACCTTTGTCCAATCATAATTAAAACAGCCTCCCCAGCTGCTTTGAATTGTTTTAATTCGTTTTGGGTAGATTGCATATTCTTATTTGCAAGATTAACAACATACCCTTGGCCATCAGCTGATTTTTTCACCTTGTCATCGAGTTCGCCTAACTGCTTAACGTTTTCAGAAAGAATTGCACCCGCCTGTTGACCAG
>CALHBZ010000152.1 GCA_937930605.1 Streptococcus oralis | reverse complement strand
GTCAACAAGTCAAACTTGTAAATAGCTGCTGCACGAGCTAGATCAACCGTTTCATCCACTGACAAACCAGCTTTTTCTGCCAAGAGAATGGCAATCTGCCCCGTACGAATCATGTGTTCACGAAGGGAACCAATCTTTTCGTGGAAGGTGACGTTGTTTAATTTTTCAACAAGGTCAGAAATAACCAATTTTTGGTCTTCACGCCAGAAGAATTCTCCGTCTTCCAAACGAGCAACTAAGACTTTTTCATTTCCCTTGATGACATTTTCCAAATACTCTGCGTTTCCGTTACGGACTGAAATGAAGTTTGGCAAGAGTTTTCCATCTTGATCGCGGACAACGAAGTAGCGTTGGTGTTCCTTCATCGAAGTCACCAAAACTTCTTCTGGAACGTCAAGGTATTTGGAATCAAAACTTCCCATAAAGGCAGTTGGGTATTCAACCAAGTTCAAGACTTCGTTCAGCAAGTCAGCATCAATTTCTATACGTACACCATGTTTTGCCTCAATTTCTTTGATTTGGTCAACAATCATTTGCTCACGTTCACGAGGATCCGCGATTACAAACTGCTTACGAAGGTCTTCTTCATAGCTCAATGCTGACTGAATCTTAGTTTCTTGTCCCAAGAAACGATGACCACGGCTCACACGACCTCCCTTGATATCAAGGAAATCCAAGTCAAATTCTTCTTCATCTAAAAGAACAGTTAAAGTGTGAACAGGGCGGATGTATTCAAAGGTGTTGTTAGCCCAGTGCATGCTGACAGGGAAAGTTAGGGACTTTAAGACATCTACAACACCAGGAACAATGGCTTCAACTGGTTGCCCCACTTCTTCCTTGGTAACATAGACATATTCTTCACCCTTGATTTCACGGAATTCAATGTCTTCAACCGTCAAGCCTTTCCCACGGACAAATCCTTGAGCTGCTTTGGTGAAGTTCCCATCACTATCCAAGGCAATTTTCTTTGCTGGTCCCTTGAAATCTTCTGTCAAATCAGACTGTTTGTCTGCAAGACCAGTCACACGAACAGCCAAACGGCGTGGTGTGGAGAAGGTTTGAATAGCTTCAAAAGACAGGCGGTTTTCCTTGAGGGAGGCTGCCATTTTTTCACCTAGTTGTTTTTCACTTGGAGTTACTACATAGGCTGGTAACTCTTCAAGACCGAGTTCTACTAATAAGTTTTTTGTCATGTTTTTTCCTTTACATCTTCTTCAATCTTTTTTGATATGCACCTTAGGTACTGGGGACGTCGCTAACTAACTTTGTGAGTCTGTATGGAAATCTGACCAAGATTTCCATACAGACTCACAAAGTGGATTTAGCTGACTGATTTTTGAACCTAAGGTTTCAAAAATCCCCACATAACGGTACAGCGGTGCATATCCCTCTAGCAAGTCTTCGACTTGCCTCTAACGATTTTAGAGCACAGTATTACTCACTATTCTGCGTCTTCTGCTAAGAGTTTAGCTCGTGTTTCTTCATCTAATAGCGGGTAGCCTAAGCGTTTGCGTTCTGCGACAAAGGTTTTGGCTACGACACGGGCCAAGTTACGGATACGAGCGATATAGCCTGCGCGCTCTGTTACAGATACGGCACCACGCGCATCAAGTAGGTTAAAGGTGTGTGAACATTTGAGGACATAGTCATAAGCAGGGTGAACCAAGCCTTCTTTCAAGGCACGATCAGCTTCTTTTTCAAACTTATCAAAATTTTCAAGCAACATTTCTTGGTCCGAAATTTCAAATGAATATTTTGAATGCTCGTACTCAGGCTGGATGAAGATTTCTCCATATTTTACGCCATCAGCCCATTCGATATCATAGACAGAATCTACTTCCTGAATATAAGAAGCCAAGCGTTCCAAACCATAAGTAACTTCCGCAGTCACAGGCCCAGTTGCCAATCCACCGACTTGTTGGAAATAAGTGAACTGAGTGATTTCCATCCCATCAAGCCAAACTTCCCAACCAAGACCAGCTGAACCAGTTGATGGATTTTCCCAGTTGTCCTCAACGAAACGAATATCGTGCTCCAAAGGATTGATACCCAATTTTTCCAAAGACTCAAGGTAAAGTTCTTGAATATTTGATGGAGATGGCTTCATGACCACTTGGAATTGGTGGTGTTGGTAAAGACGGTTAGGATTTTCCCCATAGCGACCGTCAGCAGGACGACGTGATGGCTCTACATAAGCCGCATTCCATGGCTCAGGTCCAATAGCACGAAGGAAAGTGTACGGACTCATGGTTCCCGCACCTTTTTCATTGTCATAAGCCTGCATGAGCATACAACCTTGGTCATTCCAAAATTGTTGCAAAGTCAAAATAATTTCTTGAAATGTTAATTTCTTAGACATTGAATACTCCTTAATAAAAAATGATTTCTTGCGACACGAGTCTGCCTCGTCGATTATACGAGGCAAGACGAGTTAGTACTGCGTCTAGCTCAG
>CALHBZ010000151.1 GCA_937930605.1 Streptococcus oralis | reverse complement strand
CTCGTGCCCTTCTTCAAGTAGACCCAGACTTCCGCGATTCATTGAAACGCGCAGGACTTCTTACACGTGACTCACGTAAAGTTGAACGTAAGAAACCAGGTCTTAAGAAAGCACGTAAAGCATCACAATTCTCAAAACGTTAATCAATACGATACTATCAACGTTTCAAAGCACTCAAGAGTTTACCTCATGGGTGCTTTTTTCGTGTTTTTTTAAAAAGTTTACCTCAAAGTTCACCTTATTTTTACCTTATTGTTTTAGAGACTTTAAAGCAAATTCACCAACTGCTATAGGAACTACATTAGAAGTATTGACATAAGTCTTCGTTATTTAGATGTCACTATGAGTAAATGCTTCTGAGATAGCATTTAATGATGTTCCAGCCCGTCTTGCCAAAGTTGCTCCAGTGTGTTTTGATTTGTGAGGAGATGCTGGAGGAAGTTCCGGATGTCTTCTTCGAATAGTATTCATTCGATGATTAAGGTAATCAATATGAAGTGGAACGTTAATACTGTTTTTTCTATTATTGTATGTGAAAACGAATTGCTTTTCATTCTGTCTGATTCCAAACAGCTTTAGTTGCTTTTTTGTTCTATTTTCCAATCGGTCAGGATATTTATTAGTTCTTTAGGAGCTTTAAATAGAGTTTTTTTATTTCCTTTGATTGATTTCAGATTCCCGAATTTGTCTAATGTTTGTTCAATGAGAATTTCATTTTTTTTAATAATTGATATGTTTCCATTGGAGAGCATAGGTTTCTGATTTTCTATATGATAAAAAGAATGTCGTATAGAACAAAGCATAATTAATTCCATTCGATCATTTTTTAGATCTTCATCAAATGCTTGTAGCCATTGTTTAAGTTACTCCTCATTTAATGCTAATTCTTCAAACTTTTTACTTTCTTTGAGAGCTAGTTTTTTATTAGCTTTAATTCTACTGATTGAAGAAATTGAGAAAGCAATACAAGACAAGGGTGTAACTTTTTCAAGCTTTGTCATTCAAGCATGCGAGTATGAGCTGAGAGATATGGATAAGTAGAATATAAAAAAGAAAAATATTATAATAGGTTTATGACAAAGAACCATCACCTTATGTAAGCAATATTAAAGTGCTTGGTTTTAGTAACATGTAGTAAGGAAATGGTGTATCATGAGCATAATTGATGGAAATATGACTGCAGAGTTATCTAATAAAATAAAATCAATAGAAGTTGATTTTATTGAGACATTTTCAAATGGATTTCAATCAGACAATCAGTATCTATATCAAGAAGATTTTGGAGAACGTCTTTCTTTGCTATTATCAAGTATTCATTACCATGTAAATCTACTTTTGCGTGAAATGAACTCTAGAATGAAGCAGGAAAATTTTTACTATTTGGCGGATTCAAGTAGGAAATTGCTGGCTTGTATCAACATTGTGGATAGGTTATCAAAGATTTCGGAATTAAAGAATATTGGTTTTACAGTTGATAAAGAATATGGTGAAATATTTCAAAAATGTAATCAATTCCTTATGGAGTATAATGGAAGTTCTATTCCTACAGATATGGAGCAAAATGAAATTAAATACGAACTACCTATATTTTTTATTGGAAATACTATTAATAAAAAAAGTGGGGGAGTTGAATCTGGTTTTAAATTGTTCCCTATTGGTGAAGGGTCGTATGCTCAGGTTTTTAAATACTTTGATGATTTCTATGATAAATATTTTGTTGTGAAAAGAGCTAGGACTGATTTAGATGCTAAAGAGTTGGAGAGATTTTATAAAGAGTATGAAGTTATGAAATCCATAAATTCTCCTTATGTATTAGAAGTTTATCGTTTAGATAAAAATAAAAATGAATACTTCATGGAGTTCGCAGATTTTTCATTATATGATTTTATTTTGAAGAATAATCAGAAGCTCAATTTTATGATACGTAGAAAGCTCTGTTTACAAATAATTAGGGCTTTTGAAGTGTTTGACAGAATTGGGGTTTTGCATAGAGATATTAGTCCCAAAAATGTTTTACTCAAAAAATATCAAGATGAGGTTGTCGTAAAAATTGCTGACTTTGGATTAGTTAAAACAGTTGATAGCCAGCTGACATCATTAGAAACAGAAGTTCGTGGATATTTTAATGATGTATCTAGTTTAAGTACAGAAGGGTTTAAAAATTACAACAAGCAATACGAATATTACGCACTCTCGAAATTAATTTATTTTGTTTTAACTGGAAGATATAAAAATATGAATAAATTTGATTTTCCAAAACTAAAAGAATTTATGGAAAAAGGCTTGAATTCTAATCATAATTTGAGGTACAAAGCAATAGCGGAGCTGAGGGCTGCATTTTTGGAAATACAAGAAGAATGGAAATTTTAGAATTCTGAGGTAAGTGGAATGGATTATACAGGAATGATAGAGAATATTGCTAGTTTGCATAATATTCCAAATATGGATAAAGAGTATGTCTTATACTATGATGAAACCAATAATGCTAGAGTTTTTAAGTTGACAGAAGAAGGCTTTAATTTTGACGAACATGCATATTTTATTTTGGGTGGTCTAGTTTTTGAAAAAGGAAAAATCTTACAGCAAAGCATTACAGATGAACTGGTTGATAATTTAAAATTGCAGTCCAATATGAGAGAGATAAAATTTAAGCATATTCAGCAAAAGTCTAAAAATTTCATAGAATTACTTTCTAAACCGAAGTTTAAAATCTTTGTTGAGTGGTTGGAAAAAAATAACTGTTGGATACATTACACATATTTAGATAATTTTTATTTTAGTATAGTTGATATAATTGATATGTTGCCAGAATCGGCTATTGGAGGGTTATATTTTAGTAGAGACTTAAAAAATTCACTGTATTATTATATAAAAAAAGATAAAGATTGGTTTGTAAATTTCATGAAGTATTTTGAATACCCTAATGTTACCAATCAGGAGCAATTTATTAATGAATTGTTAAGTTGGATTGAGAGATTTAATCCAACTGTTGTGGATTTTAATATGGAATACATAAGGCAGTCACTTAAAGCTCATAAAAAAGAAGATTTAATATTGCCAACATCGAATAAAGCTGGTGTTATGATTGAAAATTACTATTCTGTGTATGTAAATTCCATAGTTAGTTACTACAATTCAGAGCACATATTTGATGAAGAATATACTATTCAAGAAAAACTAGAAGAATCTCCTGTAGAATTTTCTGGGAAAAAAGCGAATTACAAATTTGTAAAGTCTGATAATGATGTTTTTATTCAATTATCGGATGTTGTTGTAAGTATATTAAGAATGTGGATGGCAATGTTAGAAGGGAATTCGTTAGAAGAGTTGCAACAACTATATCTCACATTATCAAATGATAAAAAAAGTGTTATGAAATCTATTCAATATGTAATGAAAAATTCTATGTATGAGACTTACGGTTTTAAACATGGCATAGGTAGCGACAGATTTGAAAAAAAGATAAGTCATTTTCTAGAGTTTAAATTTTAACGATATAATTTTTTTGCAAGAATGCAAAAGGAACGCTTCAAAGACTGAAGTGTTCCTTTTGTATATTATCAGCATACAGAACTGAACTATTACTCTATTTAAAAAATATTGATTCAAATTTTATGAAATGAATAAGTAGTTTTAGTTCTGAAAAGCCTTGATATTGCGCTGTTTTTAGTCCAACTGAAACTCATGCTTTCCAAGTCAGGTCTTAAGAAAGCTCGTAAAGCATCACAATTTAGTAAACGTTAATTCGAGAGAATTACAATACATACAAAGAGCACCTTTTGGGGTGTTCTTTTTTATCGATACTTTGTAGATTTATAATTGGGGCTCTCGTTGAAGGGTATCAGGTAAATGAAAAGATTCGTTGATCATATCCTATTTCTTCGTACTTTAGTCTCATACCTATAATGTAAAAAACTCTAGCTATCAGGTAGTTGATAGTTAGAGTTTTTTTCTATTCATATGATTTAATGAGATTAAATAAGGCTTCTACTTCTGATGACAGTGTAGCTGATTTAAGGTAAGCGTAATAAACTGTAAATGTGATCTGGTCCTCCGGTATTAGAGGGATTTTTATTAAATCATCATCTTCATCAGAAAGTGCGATATCAGCCAGTAAACTAAGGCCGATACCTTTCTTTAAAAGTTCTTTAAGAATGACAATGTCGTCACTCTTAAAGAATATTTCTGCCTTGTTTTGATACTTCTGATTAAGTAGTTCAAAAGCTTTCAGGTGAACAAAGTGTTCGTCTAAAAGGATGAAGGATTGCTCTACTAATTCTTCAAAAGCGAGGGAAGGAGCAGTAGCAAGAGGATGGTTCTTAGATAAAACGACATATAGTTCTTTTTGAAAGAGTTCATGCGTCTCTAATGAAGGATGATTGAGTGGTTCAATCAAACCGAGTAGGCTTGCATCAAGGTCTCCCTTGAGGAGAAGGTTTAATAACTCTACGGAGCCACCGCGGATAGGGCGCACTTTTTTTAAAAAATCGAATTTATCTTTTTCCTTCAAGGCAGCAAAGAGATACTGAATGATAATAGGAGGGAATCCGACAGTAGAGTAATGTGCCAAGGAGCGATTAATTTCTTTGTGAGCAGAACTGACTTCAGGTAAGATCCGATCTGTATGCTTTAGAAGGATCCGTCCTTGAGTAGTTAGTTTGAAGGAGCGATGCGAGGGATCGTGATGAATCAATTTGCAATTAAAGGAGTCCTCTAAGCGCTTGATAGCATAAGAAATAGATGGTTGGCTGACTTTGTGTTGTTTTGCTACTTCTGTATAGGATTGAAGCTGGCAGAGGTCATAAAAATATTGTAGATCTTTTAAATTCATATGGGCTCACTTTCATTAGTTGGAGAAGGAAAATAAGTGGAAATCACCGGATAAATAATTTTTATCCGTATCCCACAATTTGACTATACGAGTATTCACCAGTTAAAATGTAAGTGAGTCAGGGATATCAAAGATTATCTAAGATACTTTCGAAAATGCTTAACATTTTTTCTCGTTTTCCAGCAGGGAGCTGTTTAACCTTCATGTTGATTCTTTTGAGAGAAAGATTGTCAGTCTTATCAGAGGTTGATTCAAGGCTATCAAAATTGAAAAATTCCTCTGGGGTCATCTCTAGGGCGTCAATCACTTTTTCAAGACTGTGAATGGTCAGATTCACGTTTTGGTTTTCGAGTTGGTTGATATACTTAAGCCCGAGTCCCGCTTGTTCCGAAAGTTCTTCCTGGCTCATTTTATTCTGTGTTCGAAAATATTTCACTTTTTGGGAAATATATTGTTGTAAATAGTTTTTAGTTGTCATATAAATAGAATACAAGTTTTGTATGACAAAAAAACACCTTAAAAAATACAAAGTATTACATAAAAAACTTATAGGATATTTATTTTAATTAGGATTGCCAATTTGTATGATTAGTTTCTTTTAGTCGAAAATTTTAGTAAAGAGTGATTCTCAATATTAGTATTTTAAGTATCAAAAGGCTTATTAGAAATTGTTCTCGTAGACCCATTATAACATATGCGTAGATGGATGTATTTTTTAAACAACAAAGTTTACCAAACAATTCGTTTTAAGTGGTATAATATAAGTAAAAAGGAGGTTGCACTATGACTGCACATGATATTTTAAACAATCCTTTCCTTAATAAGGGAACTGCCTTTACCTTAGAGGAGCGAAAGGAACTAGGCCTTATTGGTTTACTGCCACCTTATGTTCAAACGATTGAGGAACAAGCAGCACAAACCTATGCACAAATGCAAACAAAGATCAATGACCTGGAAAAACGTTTGTTCTTAATGGAAATCTTTAACACAAACCGGACTCTTTTCTATTACCTCTTTTCTCAACATTTGGAAGAATTCAATCCAATTGTGTATGACCCAACCATTGCAGATACCATTGAAGGCTATAGTGACCTCTTTGTAGATCCACAATATGCGGGATATCTTGATATTAATCATCCTGAAAATATTGAAGCTACTTTGAAAAATGCTGCCGGGGATCGCGAGATTCGACTCATTGTTGTAACAGATGCAGAAGGAATTCTTGGAATTGGAGACTGGGGAACAAATGGTGTCGATATTTCTGTTGGGAAATTGATGGTCTATACGGGTGCTGCTGGAATCGATCCTTCTATGGTCCTTCCTTTAGTCATTGATGCAGGGACTAACCGTGAAGAGCTTCGTAACAATCCTAATTACTTAGGAAATCGTCACGAACGGGTCCGCGGAGATCGTTACTACGACTTCATTGACCAATTCGTTCAAACAGCAGAACGTCTCTTTCCTAAACTCTACCTTCACTGGGAAGACTTCGGTCGCTTGAATGCTGCCAATATTCTTGAAAAATACCGGAAGCAAATTCCAACCTTTAATGATGATATTCAAGGTACAGGAATCGTTACCTTAGGTGGTATTTTTGGTTCACTAGATATTAGTGGTGAAAAATTAACAGATCAAGTTTATCTCTGCTATGGTGGTGGTACTGCGGGTGCAGGAATTGCCTCTCGTGTTCTTCGCGAAATGGTGAGTGAAGGTCTTTCTGAAGAAGAAGCCTATAAACGTTTCTTTATGGTTGATAAACAAGGTCTTCTCTTTGATGACATGGATGACCTAACTCCTGAACAAAAACCGTTTGCTAAGAAACGTGCTGACTTTAGCAACGCAGACAAGTTGACTGACCTGCTTGATGTAGTGAAGACTGTGAAGCCAACCATTCTTGTAGGAACTTCAACTCAGCCAAATACCTTCACTAAAGAAATAGTAGAAGCTATGTGTGAAAACACAGAACGTCCAATGATTTTCCCATTATCAAATCCAACCAAGCTAGCCGAAGCTAGTGCCAAAGATTTGATTGAATGGTCAGATGGCAAGGCTTTTGTCGCAACAGGAATTCCTGCTGATACGGTCTCTTATAAAGGTGTAGACTATGTGATTGGTCAAGCCAATAATGCCTTGATTTACCCAGGTCTTGGTCTAGGGATGCTGGCTTCTGAAGCAAGTCTTTTGACGGATGAAATGATTGGAGCAGCGGCTCATTCATTGAGTGGTATTGTCAATCCAGGCCAACCAGGAGCTCCTGTCTTGCCACCATTCAAGTATGTAGCAGATGTTTCTATTAAGGTAGCAGAAGCAGTCGCTAAAAAAGCACAAGAGCAAGGCCTTGCGCGTGCTAAGGAAACAGATATGGCCAAAGCAGTTCGTGATTTGAAATGGTATCCAACCTATAAATAAGTAAATGGAAATGGGGTGTACGAGTGTGACTGGATGCTTCGTACACCTCCTAATATATGCTAGGTCATATAGAAAGGGAGACTATGGATATCTTTTTAACTTCAATTCAGAGTATTGTACCTATTATCGTCATCATCATTCTAGGTTACTTCTTGCAAGTCCGTGGTTGGTTTCAAGAGAGTTTTGGAAATGATTTATCTAAACTCATTATGAATGTGCCATGCCAGTGGCAATTTTTACCTCTGTTCTTAAATATTTAACGTTAGATAAATTAATTAGCTTGTCTGGCGGTCTGTTGTATACGTTTATCGCCTTCATTCTCGGTTACCTAATGGCCTTTATAGCGGTAAAACTTTTTAGAGTGCGTCCGGGTCGTCGAGGAACCGTGATTAATACCTTTGTGAATGCCAATACCATTTTTATTGGTTTGCCTTTAAACATAGCTCTGTTTGGAAATCAAGCCCTTCCCTACTTCTTGGTGTATTATATTACAAATACGGTATCTACTTGGACATTAGGTGTCTATCTAATGACCTCGGATAGCAAAGAAGGGGCTTCAATGCAAGCTCAAAAATTCAATTGGAAGAAGCTCTTCCCAGCACCTTTATTGGGATTTCTTGTAGCCTTTGTATTTTTAGTGCTCCGTCTTCCTGTTCCAAGTTTTGCGGAAAGTACCTTGACTTATATTGGTAGTTTAACAACGCCATTATCTCTTGTCTATATCGGTATTGTTCTTGCAAAGGCTGGCTTGAAAACTATTGCTTTTGATAAAGATACAATTGTCACTTTGGTTGGACGCTTTATCCTAGCTCCTCTGATCATGCTTCTTGTATTGAAGTTCTTTGCCCCAAATATGGCAACAGCAGAATTTAAGACCTTTATGATTCAGTCTGCTACACCAGCTCTAGCAGTTCTTCCAATCCTTGCTAATCAAGGAAAAGGAGATGTTGAGTTTTCAACGAATGTGGTGACTCTAAGTACAGTGCTCTTTATAATTGTTATTCCAATACTCCAAACTTTATTAGGATAAGTAGGGTTATGGTCTGAGTGAAGGTTCTGAGTTAGGAAATTCCCTATTTTAAAAATATTGCTTCAAATTTTATGAAATTAATCTGTAGATCTTGTTCTGAAAAACCTTGATATTACACTATTTTTAGTCCAACTAAATTCAAACCAGGTCTTAAGAAAGCTCGTAAAGCATCACAATTTAGTAAACGTTAATTCGAGAGAATCACTATACTTACAAAGAGCACCTTTCGGGGTGTTCTTTTACTTTTCCCTTCTTCTCATGGTATCTCTCATGTGGTATAATGAGGTAAGGACTGTTCCTCATTTCAGACGAGTTTATGGTGTTCAAGGGGAACCTATCTGAATTGTCAAGGAGCTAGTGTCCATTGCTTAGATTGGACGTTTCCTCGTAGTTTATTTGATTCTAATCACTTAGAAAGCATCTGGTGTGGGAGAACATTGTGATTTCAATGCAATGTCTCGTATGCTAGGTAGGAAAATTGGAATTCAGGATAAGTAGTAGGTGATAAGAGTATTTCTGTCAGTCTCCTATACACCTGTTAACGGCTATCCAAAATAAAAGGAGATTGTAGATTGGTTTTATTAGTATTAGGAATTTTGGTTTTGCTCATTCTAATTTTTAAAAGGAAAAAGAAAACTGGTAAAAAATCTGAAGAAAATTCCAAGAATAAAAATTGGATATTAATAGGGTGCTTATCCATAGTTATTCCAATCACAATCTTCACAGTGAGTAGTCCTATTCTTTCTCTAATGGATATGTGGGGGCTATTTGCTCATGTAAGTCGAACTGAGATTGAGCAAGCTGTGCATCGTTCTTATCAAAACTATGGTTTAACAGGTCAATTTGAGTTAGAAAAATACGAGAAAAACTATACAAGCGTGGGAGGATTTATAATACATGGTACCTATAGTGAAAATATAGCCGGAAAAACCTATGAGGTTAAAACTCGATTTAAATACTATACTCGTTTTTCGGAAAATAAAACATATGGAAAGACAGATGCAGAGGTTGATTACAAAAATGATAAAAAAATTTATAATGTTTTCCCAGAATTAGCCTATTTAGGGATTGAAGTTAGTCCAGGCACGAACGAATTCTTAAAAACTTTAGACAGTTCAATCAAAGATCCTAAACTGTCTGATTTGAAGTATGAGGGGATTCGTTTTGAATTTAATAACCAATCTGATAATATCTATCTTTATAATGAAATATTAGAGGAAAATCAAAGTAAGGGACAAGCACTGCAAGGAATGTATCCAATGGATGCTCAATATCTTTTCCAAAAAGAGATTTTTATACCGACATTTGAATTTCAGTATTTCGTTCCAAAAGAAAAAAGAGATCTCTTGTATGATGACTATCTTAAAGAGCTTGAAAGGCTCATGAAGGAATTTTTTGCCAACCAACCCTTACCAAGAGGTCTTTATGCCATAAAGATTGCTAAATATAACGAGGATAAACTTGTCAATGATAGTGGCGTATACTATGTGAGAATTGAAAATCGTCAAGTTGTAAAGCTGTTACAAAAATTAGAGTAGGAGTTGCTAGGGATAGGTCAGTCTAACAATATTTTTACTAAGAAGAGAAGGGGAGATTTGTCAGCTTATCCAAGATTTTAGCTGGTATCAACATGCGAAAATTTGAGTGTGGATATTGATGTGGGGAGGCTTTGAAATGATCAGTTTAGAGTTGTTGTCTGAATCAAATAGTCTAGAGGTCTATTCTTTTGAAAAAGAAAATAGAGAGTATTTTGAACGAAATTTACCTCCTAGACCAGCTAACTATTTTGATTTAGAAAGTTTTAAAGAAATCACAAGGGAATTGTTAACGGAACAAAGGAATCCGGATATCTACATGCATCTTATCAGAGATTCGCAAGGAGTTATGGTCGGGAGAATCAATTTAAGTGTCTTAGAGGGTGATTGAACAACAGCAGAGCTTGGGTATAGAATTGGGGAAAATGTTACCAATTTAGGCTATGCCAGCGAAGCAGTTAAGCTCGTTTTAGATAAGGCCTTCACGACTTATAGTTTCAATAGAATCATTGCAGGAACAGCAAGAGATAATCTAGCTTCTCAGAGAGTGCTTTTAAAAAATGGCTTCACCTTTAGTAGAATGATAGAAAATGACTTACAAATTCATGATGAATGGGTTCATACAGCAGTATTTGAGCTAAGGAGACCATAATATCATCAATTCCGGTCTATTGATAAGGTTAATGAAGTTATAATCTTTTCAGACATTCAAGAATGCTTTCTTGGATGTTTTTTGATGTTTTTATATTAAAATGGTACAAATGTGGTCGCAAACCGACAGAGTCAGTCACCTCAAAACGTTAATCAATACGATTATATCAACGTTTACAGACACTTTATGGTTCACACCATTATTTAGGCAGCGATAAGCAATCTCTCCAACAGCCATTGGAATGTTGACGTAAGTCTTAGTTGTAATCAATATCACTATGGGTCAGAGCTTCAGAAATAGCTTCAATCGACGTTCCAGCTTGCTTGGGCAAGGTTGCTCCAGTATGTCGCAATTTATGAGGAGTTGCATGTGCAAGTGCTGGATGATGTTTTCTAATGCTTTTCATTTTATTGTTGAGGTAGTCAGAATGTAAATGTTTATTGAAGTTCCTTTTGTGTTGATGTATGTAAAATAAATTGTTATGGATTGATGATGATTCAAACTTTGCTAGTTCATATTTTTGCATTTATCTAAAGTTTGTACCAGCTAGATTTTCTGTTTACTTGTATTGATATGCTTCCATTGTAAAGCGTAACTTTTTGATTTTCTATCTCCTAACGAAGAAGGCGAGATCACAGGCGTTCGTCAGGGAGGTGGTAGCCTGATCCAGTACGAGTATGATGCTTATAGCAATATCTCGAAGATGATTTACCCAGATGGCAGTACAGTTTCCTACACTTACGATAAACTGGATTGCCTGTCTTCCGTGACAGATATCAGGGGACAAAAGACCATCTATAGCTATAATCAAGCAGGGGATCTGACGGAGGTTATTCGAGGAAATCTGACAAGTGCAAACTAGTCAGATAAAGCTAGAGTCCTTCTCAAAAAATGTCATATATACTTGACATATCGCTCTTGAAAGAATATAATATAGTCAAATATATACGACATATCAGAAAGGAGACCAGATGAACCGTGTTAAAGAATTCCGAAAGGAACTGGGTATTTCCCAACTTGAGCTCGCTAAAGATATCGGTGTCTCGAGACAGACTATTAACATGATTGAAAATAATAAGTACAATCCAACTCTGGAACTCTGTCTCAATCTCGCCCGCAGCCTACAAACTGACCTCAACGGTCTCTTTTGGGAAGACGATTTTTAAAAAAAAGGAGCTAACTCATGAAAAAAGAAACCTTCACTGAAAAACTCATCAAACGCATTTACGGAATTTCTGGCCCCCTTGACGAACACAAACGGCGCGAAGCCGATCGCATTGGGAATCAGGTCTTTGTCGTCCTCTTTTATCTGATGATTTTTGGCAACCTCATCCCTTTTGTCCTCGCTTATAAATACCCACAAATTGTCGCTTTCGGATATCCTCTTGTGGTGTTTGGCATTTCGATGATAGCTGCTCTCTATGTAGTCTCTCAAACCAAGAAAACGGGTATCACAGCCATCGATTCTGATATGTTGAGCCAAAAAGAAAGCAAGCAACTACATTTACCTGGTCTTAAAGCGGGTTTGTTCTTTGGCCTATGGATGTTTTTTATAACTCCTCTTCTCCATATACTCTTAGGTGAAGGTCAGGACTATTTTCATTCTCTTCTCACTATAAGAAATGGTGTATCAAGCATTCTCGGTTCTATCTTCTTCGGAGCGAGCATACAGTTCCTCATCTCCCGTCGCATTCAAAAAGCCAAGGAAGACCAGGACGACGATTAGGAGGTGCCTTATGAAATTATTACAAAATTTACTGCTAACTCATATTTTAGTCGGCATTTTTATAACCTTTTTCTTAGTTCATGGCCATATTACACGTCCATTTCTGATAGTCTTTCTGTTAGCTCTTCCTGTGTTGAACAAGGGACAGAGATTTCAGAAAATCAAATCCAAAAAAATACGCCTTCTAAACGCATCTCTCTGCTTTATTCTCGTATGCTTACCACAACTCTTAACGAATTCTATGGATTGGAGATATCTCGTATTTCTAACCATTTGCATCATTTTTATTCTAATCTACTGCTATACTCTCTATCAACTCTTTAGAGAAGCCAATACAAAATAATGTTTTAAGAGATCACTCCCATGAAAAAAGAAGATTTCACCACTCGCTTACTCAAACTATTCTTTCACATACAAGGCCCCTTTGATGAATGCCGCCAAGAGATAATCTACAGAGCTTGTGCCCGAGCCTTGATTCAAATCGTTTACTCTTCCCTTCTACTCTTCTTGCTTTATCTTCTATTTGGACGCTTCATAGAGTTGGTTCGAGATGCTATGCCCTACCTCTATTTTGGACTCATCTTCATCCTCTCATCTAGGGTGAGACTAGCAGTTCGAGACTTACATTTGGACAAGGACGACCAGTCCGAGATTCATCACAAAAGCTACAGCAAAAGCCAAATCAAAGTTCGTAGTTGGGGTGTATTCCTCAGCATTCAGCTCGGTCTCTTCCTCTTACTAATCTTTCATAAACTCTTTGTTCAACATCTTCCCCTTGACACCTTTTGGGATAATCTCTCCCAGTTCGATAAAATGCTCCCTTTACTAGTGTTGAGTTTGGGAATTGGTGCCATCTTTGGAACCATGACCTACGCCTTTTTATCGGAACACGTTAAAAAATAGACCAAGATTCGCTAATTTCTCATTTCATAGGCAAAGAATCCCACCTAGCTCGTTCTAGGTGGGATTTCCTCTTCAATTCATAGGATATTTTCCAAAATATCTACTGACCCTCGTCACCAATTCTCCCACTGGGTTTCGACTTTCACTTCACCATAGTTGCTTGGCGAGTACTTGCTGTCATAAATCGAGCACCAATCTTTTAGAACTTTCTGGTTGACGATTTCGTCGTAGTCTTTGTCTAAATCTTCTTTGGAAATATTATTTTTTTTTAAATATTCTCTTATTTTTTCTTCATCCTCTAGATATTGACCGGGTTTCCTTGGCTCTTCAAAAATTGCAAGCTCCTTTTTGAGTACTTTCTTTTTTATATTATAGTGTGCCGAATACCATAGGGTAATATCCGAATTAATCCTTTTTTCAAAACGTATCGTCATTCCTTTAATACCTTCTCCGAAATTAAAGCTAATACTTATGTCTTTATAACCTTCAGGATGAGTTTGATATTTCCCTGAAGGGGTGTATGCAAAATATTCTCCATCGTTAGGCCAATCGGGTCTGATTTTAAACCCATCTATGTTTCTTAAAATATTATTTGACCGATAGGTTTTCTCCGTCTCCTGATAAATCTCATCAAAAATGTTTTTAGGTTGATGGATAAAAAAGTAGAAACAGGATAATACAATTAGTGCGAACAACACTATTAAAGCTAATATTTTTTTCATCATCATTCTCCTAATCTGCCATAGCTTCTAAACGATTTAAAAACTTGGACACTCCTGGATATTTTCTTTCAATATATGTTTTAAGAGCATCTTCTCCATCTAGCTTAATATCCGTTGGTCGCAAACTATCATAAATAGTATCTCTGACTGTATCCCAATCCTTATTTTTTAGGAATTCTCTTTCTCTCTGAGAAGAGTCTTTTTGAAGGTCAGCATAGTAAGAAGATATAGCTTGGTCATAGGATTGCCCCTTCTGCATACGGCCGATAAGGTTGACCGAGTCTAGGTCTGCCTTGTAGTCATCTTCTCCAATGCTTGGCTTCATATCGTTTGCATTAAAGGTCGTATCTCCCTCCCAGCCTGAAAGGTCCTTGACACGCTCTCTACCGCCATAGAAATCGGATATTTGGAAACTGCTAGGATTCAGATGAGTAGCCATGGTAATGGACTGGTGGGTAAAGTCTGCATGGCCCGCTCCATTGTTAGAGTATGACTTTAGTTTGCTGTCCCAAAATTGGTCAAAGTTACCCTTATCACCATAAATCCCTTCATAAGTACTTTTATAGGAATCATAATGGTTAGTTCCATTTTTTTGATCATCATCCTTAATTTTTTCTATGTTATCAGATTCCCCACTTGCCATCTCATGCTGCAATCTAAGATTATAATACAGTTCTTTGGCCTTTTCTTCTTTTAACCCCAATTCTTGAAAGATTTCAAGAACTGGTTTTAAAGTTCTTAATTTTTGACCCGTAGTCGGGTCACTCACAAATTCGTTATAAAAATAATGCCCCAAACTACCTGCCGTTTCATTCCACTTGAATTCATTATAATTTACCGCACCAACGACTCGCAAAAAGATATAGTCACGGAACTCTTGGCTAGAGGTTGGAAACTTCTTGTCTATCCCCTGCTTGATGGTCAAGAGCTGTTGGGCTGTCTCTGCGTCAAAGCCGTATTCTGCCATCATGGTCTGGACAAAGGCCTTCTCTTGACGACTGAGCTTCAAGTCCTTTGTGTCAGCATAGGCAGTCAGATAGTTGGCCCAAGTCAGGTCAGATGGGACTTTAAAGACCCCATTTTTTGCATCCCAACTACT